>DASZYM010000214.1:0-2171 GCA_035545355.1 Dongiaceae bacterium | reverse complement strand
GCGATATCGCGTGCGATCGCCGTACGGGCGGCATCGCGGTCGAGGCGCAGCGCACCGCCGGCGAGCTGCTCCGGCAATAGGCCAAGGGCGACATTGGCATCGGTGACGGTCGGGCGCGTGCCGCCGCGGCGATAGCAGGCTGGGCCCGGTTCGGCGCCCGCCGAGATCGGGCCGACATGCAGCAATCCGCCGGCATCCAGCCAGGCGATCGAGCCGGCGCCGCTGCCGACCTCGGCGACATCGACCGTGGGCACGCTCATCATGTAGCCGCCGGCCTTGATGAAGCGGCTGGGCGTGCTGATGCCATCGCGGAATTCGTATTCCGTGGTGCGCGTGACGTCGCCGCCGTCCACCAGCGAAGCCGAGGCGGTGGTGCCGCCCATGTCGAACACGATGAGATCTCCATTGCCGATGCTTGCACCGAGCCGCGCGCCGCCAACGACGCCGGCGGAACGTCCGGAGGAGATGAAGAAGACCGGTTTGCTCTCGGCCGTTTCCGCGGCGGCGAGGCCCCCGTTGGAATTGCCGACCGAAAGCGGGGCGGAGATCCCGATGTCGCGCAGGGCAAGGCGCAGCCGTTTCAAGTAGCCGGCGAGCACCGGCTGCACATAGGCGTTCACGACGGCGGTGCTGGTGCGCTCGTATTCGCGTTGCTCCGGCAGAACCGAGACCGAAGTCGTAACCGGCAGGTCGGGAAATCGGGCATGGACCGCACGCTCGGCGGCGATCTCATGTGCCGGATTGCGGTAGGAATTGATGAAACAGATGGCGAGGGATTCGACACCTTCGGCCATGAGCTCGGCGGCGATGGTGACGACCTCGGCCGCGTCCAGCGGTCTCAGGATCCTGCCGCGCGCGTCGACCCGCTCGTCGATCTCGCGGCGGTCCCGGCGGCGCACCAGAGGCCTCGGCTTCTGCCAGGTGAGATCGAACATGTCCGGCGTACGCAGGCGGCCGATCTCCAGCACGTCCCGGAAGCCGCGGGTGGTGAGGAGGCCGGTCTTCGCGCCGAACTTCTGCAGCAGGGTGTTGGAGCCGACGGTGGTGCCGTGCAGCACCTCGGTTACGTCGGCGGCGGCCAGGCCCGCATCGTCCAGGATCTGCCGAATACCGGCGACCACCGCTTCCTCGGGCCGTGCGGGAGTGGAAGGAACCTTGCGGGAGAAGCAGCGGCCGTCCACGTCGAGCAGCACCAGATCGGTGAAGGTACCGCCGATGTCGACACTGACGGCCGCGCGTGTCATCGAGCCTCCGACCTCGCCTCAGCCCCTGAGGGGAACGACCTTCGCGTGGGCCGGCGCGTCGGTCGGGTAGAGGCTGCGCCAGGTTGCCGGCAGGCCCGCTTCCCAGCGGCGGTAGTCGGCTGTCATGCGCTGTTCCTCCAGCGCCGGCAATTCGGCCATCGGCGGCAGCGTCCGGCGCCAGGCACCGTCGCCCCATGCGTCGGCGAGGACCGCTTTGACCGAGGCGATGAAGGGCCGGCGCGAGAGGATCTGGTCGCCCGAGAGTATATGCGGCACCACCTTGCGGCGCTCGAACGCGTTACCGGCGTCGAACAGCGCACGCATCAGGCGCGGCATGACATTGCCGAGGCCGCAGATCGTGCCGCGAGCCCCGCTGGCCAGCAATTGCGCGAGATGCGTCTCGCTGCCGGTGAAGATCGAGAGATGCGAGAACCGACGGAGCAATCCCTCGGTGAAATCGATGTCGCCGCCGCTGTCCTTCACGCCGGCGATCACTTTCGGGAAGCGCTCTTCCAGGCGGCGGATCACATTGGGTGTGATCGGCACGCCGCAGATATCCGGGAAATGATAGAGGTAGAGGCGCAACGCGTCGCTGCCGATGCCTTCGATTACCCGCGCATAGAAGCGAAACGTGCCGTCCTCCGTGATGCCGCCCCGATAGACGCAAGGCGGCATCAGCAACGCGCCGTCCAGCCCGAGATCGATCGTCATCTTTCCGAGCTCGATCGCATCGGCGACCGCGAGCGCCCCGGCCGACGCGATCGCACGCTTCGCCGCGATGCCGCTCTTCAGCATCGCTTCGACGGCGCGGCGGCGGTCGGCCACGGTGAACTCCATGCCTTCGCCGGTCGTGCCGAACAGGGTGACGCCGTCGCAGCCCTGCTCCATCAGCCAGAGGCAATGGTCGCGAAGGCGCGCATGGTCCGG
>DASZYM010000213.1:0-15169 GCA_035545355.1 Dongiaceae bacterium | reverse complement strand
TGAGCAGCGAGCAGCTCCTCAACTGGCTGAAGCGCGACCGCAAGGCCGCCTAGCCTTCACTTGATGCATCCAGTCTGGGGCTCCCCCACCCAACCTCCCCCGAAGACGGGCAGGGGAATCGCATATGGCGAAGAGAGGGGTATTGCGTCTGGCCGGAAGATGGATTCTGAGGAGGACTCCCGTTTGCGAGAGGGAGTCGGATGCAGAAGTTCAGGAGGATTTTCCGGAAGTTGCCGGACCCGCGTGCGGACAACGCGCGGCACGATCTCACCGAGATCCTGGTCATTGCCTTGGCGGCAGTGCTGTGCGGGGCGGAAAGCTGCGCCGACATGGCGGATTTTGGCGAGGCCAAGGAGGGATTGCTCAGGCAATTCCTGCGGCTGGAGCATGGAATCCCGAGCCACGATACGTTCAGCCGGATATTCCGCATCCTCGATCCGCTGGCCTTCGAAGCGGCGTTCCGCAAGTTCATGGCGGCCTTTGCCAAGAAGATCAAAGGTGTGGTCTCGATCGACGGCAAGGCGCTCAAGGGCGCCTTCGAGCGTGGGCGCAAGACCACGCCGCTGCATCTGGTCAACGTCTGGGCGGCGGATGCCCGGCTCGCGATCGGGCAATATGTGGCGCCCAACCGCAACGAGGTGGCGGGCGCCCTGGAGGCGCTCAAGCTGGTGTCGCTCGAAGGCTGCGTGGTCACCGCCGACGCGCTGCACTGCCATGCGGCAATGGCCCAAGGCATCCTCGATCGTGGCGCCGCATATGTGCTTGCCCTCAAGGAGAACCAGTCGGCCCTGTTTGCCGATGCCGTGGCGCTTCTGCAGCCCGTCGCGCACCAGGTCGCAGATATCCTCGGCCCCGGCCATGGCCGCGCCGAGGAACGTCGGGCGAGTGTGGTCAAGGCCCCGGCCTTGGCCAAGAAGCACGACTTTCCCGGCATCAAAGCGATCGGCCGCGTCGAGCTCAGGCGCCGGGTCGGCAACACCGCGGACCCGCTGGTCGTCCGATACTTTCTGCTCTCCAAGGTCTTCTCGCCCAAAAGACTGCTCGCCATCAGCAGGAAACACTGGGGCATCGAGAACGCGCTCCACTGGGTGCTCGACGTCGCGTTCGACGAGGATCGCGCCAGAAACCGCAAGGACCATGGACCGGAAAACATCGCCATTCTCCGGAAACTCGCGCTCAACCTGCTCAGAAGCAATCCCGACAACGCCTCCATCCGCCGCAAAATCAAACGCGCCGGATGGGACGATACCTTCCTCCTCGCCCTCCTCAGCCAAATGCGATAGCCCTGGTCTCAAAGGGGTGGCCATCCGAAGGCCGGAGAAGAAGGGGAATGTCATGGGCAAATTCTTCGAAGATCTCAACCGCGTGCTCGTCGCCGGCGTGGTGCTCGCGATCATCGCGTTCCTGATCCTGCATCTGAGCGGCTTCAGCGGCGACGTCTATCTGAAATTCATCCTGCGCGCGATCCATGTCTGGTTCGGCGTCCTGTGGATCGGCCTGCTCTACTACTTCAACTTCGTGCAGATCCCGTCCATGCCGAAGATCCCGGACGAGCAGAAGCCGGCCGTCGGCAAGGTGATCGCGCCGGCCGCCCTCTTCTACTTCCGCTGGGCCGCGGCCTTCACCATGCTGCTCGGCCTCATCCTCGCCGGGGTGAACGGCTATCTCGGCCAGGCGCTGATCTTCCAGCCCGGGTTCCAGACCATCGGGCTCGGCATGTGGCTCGGCCTCATCATGGGCGCCAATGTCTGGGGCGTGATCTGGCCCAACCAGAAGAAGGCGCTGGGCATCGTGCAGGTCGATGCCGACGTGAAGAAGGCGGCGGCACGCATCGCGATGATCGCCTCGCGGGTCAACACCATGCTCTCGATCCCGATGCTCTACTGCATGGTCGGCCAGACGCACGCCGTCACCGGCTGAGCCGGCAATCCTATCTCACGATCTGCCGGCGGGGCCGCTACGGCGCCGCCGTCTTCTTCCGGTGGAACCCGCCGCGCGGGCGGGTTTGATATCGCAAAACGGCGTGTTCTCCGCCCCTTGGGGGCGAAGGCGAGCATGTTCCTGCTTTGAAAGCGGTCCATCTTGATGTAGATCAAACCTTTCCCGTTTTTAGGGCGGGGTTTCGGAGGGCCAAGGGGGGCCCTTGCGTGGGCGCATACACGAGCGACACTGTGAAGCCGCTGATCCTCGTGATCGAGGATGACGAACCAACCCGCGACGCGTTGCTGGCCGCGCTGGAAACCCACGGGTACCACGCGATCGGCACGCCGGACGGCGCCGCGGCGATGAAGATGCTCGAGACCGACCGGCCGGTGGCGATCGTGCTCGATCTCTACATGCCGGAGATGGACGGGTTCGAAGTGATGTCGGCGCTGAAATCCGCCGCACTCAACGTGCCGGTCATCGCGATTTCCGGCGGCATGCCGGGACGCCCCGGCGACCTGCTGCCGCTGGCACTGGATTTCGGCGCGGCCGCGGCCTTGCGCAAGCCCTTCCCCATCGAGGAACTGGACGCCGCGATCCGCAAGGTGGCGCCGGGCCTGCCTCGGCCGCGATAGGGCTTGGGCGCCTTGGCTTGGCGCCCTGCGATCGGCGGCCTATGCTCGCGCGATGGTTGCGCGGTGGGTCATCGTCGTCCTGTCCCTGGTCTTCATCCTGCTGACCGGTGCGAACCTCGCCTGGCACTACTCCTTCGCGTCGCAGATCGCGCCGGTCCGCCGCGGCGATGATGCCGATATCGTCGCCTTCCGTCTCGAGGTCGAGCAGGATTACGAGACCAAGGGGATCGATTTCATGGAGCAGATGGGCAACCGGCTGCGTCAGGACGAATCCCGCGTCACCGGCGGCAACAGCAAGCTGTTCGAGTTCTACAGCGTGCTGGACGACATCAACTGCCAGTGCCGCGACGGCGACCGCAAGGTGCATTCCTTCGATGACCGGCAGCGTCGGCTGCAGGCATGGCTCGACAAGTATCCGCAATCGATCACCGCACGCTTCGCCATGGCCACGCTGTGGGAATACCACGCTTGGGAAATTGTCGGCGGTTACGCCTATCGGTTGCCACCCTCGGAGGCGCAGAAGGCGGCATTCGGCCGGGCGCTGGACGTCTCGCGGTCCTATCTTCACCAACTCGGCGTCAAGGACGACCCCTATGTGGCCTTCCTCTGGATGCGGATCATGATGGATGAAGGCAGCAACAGCCGGGAGGATCTCGACCGGCTGTTCGCGGAAAGCACCGCGGCATGGCCGCATCACTATCAGATCTATTTCATCTACGCGCGGCTGCTGACCACCATGTTCGGCGACCAGGATGCGCGCAGCGCCCTGATGCGCCAGCTTGCCGCCGCCAAGGACGACCCGGACAAGCAGGTCGGCCTGGCCTACATCATCGGCGCCAGCTTCGCGTTCTGGAGTCCGGACGAGCTCCCCTATGCCGACGTGGTGCAGGCCTATTACACGCGCAGCGCACGCTATGGCTGGCGCAACCGCGACTGGAACGTCATGTGTCGCATCGCGGTGCGCGCCGGGGATTGGACCGGAGCCAAGTACTGCTTCAAGACGATCAACGGCAATTGGGACGACGAGATCTGGCAGAGCCAGAACGAGTTCGTCTGGAACGAGCTGGTCGCCTCACTGCATTGAGTCGCGTGATCGAAGGCGGCCGCTAGACCACGACCAGGGCCGCTGCGACCTTGCGGCCTTCGGCGGCCAGCACGTTATAGGTGCGGCAGGCGGCGCCGGTATCCATCGGCTCGATGACGATGCCCTTGGCCCGCAGGCTGGCGCGCAAGGCGGCCGGGATCATCGCCATGCGCGGGCCGCAGCCGATCAGCAGCAGGCTGATCGCGCCGCTCTCGCCGGCGGCGACCACCGGCTCCAGGCTTTCCAGGGAGAGCGAGCGGATGTCCGTCACCGCCCAGGCGAGCGTGCGGTCCGGGAAGACCAGGATCGAGCACTCGTGGAGCGCGCCCGAGACGCGGAACCTGCCCTCGCCGTAGCTCTCGACTATCTGCCGGCCCTGCGGGATGAGCGGCGTCAGATCCATCCGCGATCAGGTACCGCGGCGCACGACGGTTCCCGAAGCCGGCTTCTTCTCGGTCGCGGCCTTGTCCGCCGCCGCCTTCTCGTCCTTCCCGCGGATCCGGTGCAGATGCATGTAGAGCAGCAGCGGCGTCGCGACGCAGATCGTCGAATAGGTGCCGATCACGATGCCCCAGATCATGGCGATCGAGAAGCCGCGGATCACCTCGCCGCCCCAGATCGCCAGAGCCAGCACCGAGAGCAGCGTCAGGCCGCTGGTGATGGTGGTCCGGCTCAGGGTCGCGTTCAGCGCGTGGTTGATCAGCTCCTTGAGCGGCATGGTCTTGTAGCGCCGCATGTCGTAGCGGATGCGGTCGTAGATCACGACCGTGTCGTTGACCGAATAGCCGGCGATGGTCAGCACCGCGGCGACGGTCGTGAGGTTGAACTCCATCCCGGTCAGCGAGAACAGGCCGACCGTGGTGACGCAGTCGTGGAACAGCGCCAGCAGCGCGTTCACGCCGAACTGCCATTCATAGCGGAACCAGACATAGGCCATGATGCCGAGCATCGCGAGCATCGACGCCCAGACCGCGCTCGATTTCAGCTCGGAGCCGACCTTGGGGCCGACCGTCTCGGTGCGGCGGTACTGCCATTTGTCGCCGAGCGAGGTCTTGATCTTGGCGACGGCTTCCTGGGTCGCCTTGTCGCCGCCGGCCTGCTGCGGGATGCGGATCAGCACGTCGTTCGGCTGACCGAAGGTCTGCAGGGTGATCTCGCCGACATTGAGCCCGTCCAATTGGCCGCGGAGTTGGGCGAGATCGACCGGCTGCTCCTGCTGCACCTCCATCAGGACGCCGCCGGCGAAGTCGATGCCGTAGTTCAGGCCCTTGGTGAAGAGCAGCACGAAGCTGCCGATCACCATGATGACCGACAGCACGAAAGCCGGCTTGTGGAAGCGCATGAAGTCGATGCGCGTATCGGCCGGAACGAGATGGATGGGCTTGTACATTTGGGCGCGCCTCAGAGCGGCAGCAGCTTCGGCCGGGTGCGGCGCAGCCAGACCGAGGTCATCAGGCGCGTCACATAGACCGAGGTGAAGAACGAGGTGGCGATGCCGATGATGAGCGTGATGGCGAAGCCCTTGATCGGACCGGAGCCGAAATAGAACAGGAAGCAGGTGGCGATGAAATGCGTGACGTTGGCGTCGATGATGGTTCCCTGCGCCTCGCGATAGCCCGCCTCCATCGCGGTGATGGCGCCCCGGCCGTTGCGCATCTCCTCGCGCACCCGCTCCAGGATCAGCACGTTGGCATCGACCGCCATGCCCAGCGTCAGCACCATGCCGGCGATGCCGGGGAAGGTCAGCGTCGCGCCCAACAGGCTGAGCGCGCCCAGGATCAGCACCGCGTTCAAAAGCAGTGCGATATTGGCGAAGATGCCGAACAGGCCGTAGAGCACCACCATCGCGACCACGATCAGCACGATGGCGATGATACAGGCCTTCTCGCCGGCGGCGATCGAATCGGCGCCGAGATCCGCGCCGACGGTGCGCTCCTCGATCACGGTGAGGTTGGCGGGCAGCGCGCCGGCCCTGAGCAGCAGCGCCAGCTTGCTCGCGCTGTCCACGGTGAAGTTGCCGCTGATGACGCCGCTGCCGCCGAGGATCGCGTCCTTGATGACCGGATAGGTGATCACCTTGCCGTCGAGCACGATGGCGAAGCGCTTGCCGACGTTCTTCGAGGTGACGTCGCCGAACTTGCGGGCGCCGACGCTGTCGAACTTGAAGGCGACGACCGGCTGGGCGCCGTTCTCGAAGGTCTGTTGGGCATCGACCAGGTTCTGGCCGTTGAGCAGCACCGCACGCTCGACGATCACCTTGCTCTGGCCGCCATTAGTCGCGTCGGCCACCGGAAGCACGACGTCGGTCGGCGAGGGCTGGCCGGACAGCATCGCGTTCTCATCGACCATCTGGAAGGTCATCTTGGCGGTCGTGCCGATGATGTCCTTGATGCGCTGCGGATCCTTGACGCCGGGGAGCTGGACCACGATGCGGTCCTCGCCCTCGCGGACGATGGTCGGCTCCTTGGTGCCGGTCTCGTCGATCCGCTTGCGCACCACCTCGATCGCCTGCTCGACCACCTGCTGCTTGAGCTGGGTCAGCGCCTGGTCGGAATACTGCGCCGTCGCCTGGCCGTCATCGGCGATGGTGAGATCCATGCCGTTCGTCGCTTCCTGCAGCAGCGGACGCGCCGCCTGGATCTGGGCGGCGTCGCGGATCTTCACCTGCACGGCGTTGTTGCTGACGCCCAGGTTCAGGTAGCCGATCTTCGGCTGGGCGTTGTTGAACTTGGCGCGGATGTCGTTGACGGCGTCGTCCATGCGCGACTTCACCAGGTCCGCCATGTCGACTTCGTAGAGCAGATGCGAGCCGCCCTGGAGGTCGAGGCCGAGGCTGACCACGGTCTTGGGCATCCAGCTCGGCCAGTTCTCGACATCGGCGCGCGGAAACAGGTTCGGCGCCGAGAAGATGGCACCGAGCAGGATGATGCCGAGGATGATGGTGAGCTTGAGTTTGGAGAAATGCAGCATCGGGGCGGTCCGGCGCGGACGCGATCAGGCGTCGTTGGCGCTCTTCTCCTTGCTGACCGTCGCGTCCTTCTCCTTGTCCTTGCCGACCTTGGCCGGCTCCGGATTGCGGTTGAGCACCTCGGAAATGGCGCTGCGGACCACGCGGACCTTGACGCCCTGGGCGATCTCGACCTCGACGTCGTTATCCGCCTCGTTCGCCTTGGAGATCACCCCGAGGATGCCGCCCGAGGTCACGATGCGGTCGCCGCGCTTGGCGGCGCGGACCGTCGCCTGGTGCTCCTTCTGGCGCTTCTGCTGGGGCCGGATCATCAGGAAATAGAAGACGATGAAGATCAGGACCAGGGGCGCGAACTGCATCAGCCCGGCCATGCCGCCACCCTGACCGGCGGCGCCGTTGGCGGCCTGCGCTAAGGCTTCGGAAATAAACATCAAATCGCCCCTCTGTCTCGTTTCTTGGGCACCGGCCCGCAATCGTTAACGGCGGTCCCGGCAATCGGGCCGGGACTATACAAGCCGGTCCCGGAAAAGCAACGCGGATGACCGGATTGTTAAGGTTTCTCGCCGGTTGCCAAGCTGGCCCTGGTTCGTCCGTTAGAGGCTAATCTTGGGACGCTCAGGCTGCAGTCAACCCCACCTGACCGGCCTTAATCCGCGCCGCCATGCTCCAGGTAGTCCGCCAGCAAGCGCCGCAGGTGCATCGCGGCAAAATCGGCGCGTTGCTGCGCGAGATCGGGGGATACGCCTTCCGGCGCGGCACCCGGCGCCCAATCCAGGATGTTCGCCAGGGCCGCGACCCGAAGTCCCAGCGACCGGGCGATCGCGGCTTCGGCGATCAGCGAACGGCCGACCATGTCGGCGCCCGCCGCATGCGAGGAAAGGTCCGAAGCGCCGGTCGGCCAGGCGAAGGTGCCCTCGGCCAGCGGCATCTCGATCCGCTCCGCCGAGAGGCGCAGGCGTTCGTTGAGTACGGGATCGTAATCTGCGCGCCAGTCGATCGGCTGTGCTGCGGCCTCGCCGGGTACCACATGGCCGGTCACCAGGACGAGCTGCCCCGGGCTCAGATCCGCGCGCAGCGAATGCGCCGCGGCGGTGATCAGCACCTTGTCGCAGCCGATCCCCTGTGCGACCGCGAGCGGCTCGCGCATCGCATCGGTGCCGCCCGCGGCGTAGTAGTCTTCATGACTCTCGAGCAATGCCACGCTGCGCCCGGCGAGCTTGCCGATCGAGAGGCGGCCGAGATGACTCGGCACCGCGCTGGTGGGAAAACCCGGCAGATCGGCATAGGAGAAAACCGCCGGCGCCTCGACATCGCCATCGACCGCCTGCAATCCGGTCGAGAGCACGATCGCCAGCTTCGGCAGGCGATGTCCGACCTGGTCCAGGATCCGATCGACGGTGGCCGCGACCGTCAAACTAGACGCCCGGCTGCGCTCTGAGCGCCGTCAGCACCGCCATATTGGGGAAGCCGTCCTGCGGCCAGCCGAGCGTCGCCTGGAACCGCCTGACCGCCTTGCGGGTCTTCAGGCCGAGGATGCCGTCCACCGTGCCGATGTCGTAGCCGCGCGCGGCCAGGCGCGTCTGCAGGTCCATGCGATCGGCGAGATTGAGCGGCGGCTCGCTGACCGGCCAGGCGGCCTGGATCCCCGGACCGCCGAGGATGCGCTGGCCGAGCTCGGAGACCGAGAGCGCGTAGCTGGTCGAGTTGTTGTAGCGCAAGATCGACTTGAAGTTCTTGGTGATCAGGAAGGCCGGCCCCTTCCAGCCGGCCAGGACCAGGATCGAGGTCGGGCCGGGATAATCCGGCAGCGGCGTGCCGTCGATCCTTCGCACGCCGAGCTGCTGCCAGGCCGTGACCGGCTGCTCGATGTCGAGCTCCGCCTGCTGGTAGGGGAAGCCCAAAGGCAGCTTCACCTCGAAGCCCCAGGGCAGGTTCGGTACCCAGCCGCCATTATGCACCAGGTGATTCGCCGTCGAGGCGAAGACGTCGGGCATCGAGGTCCAGAGATCCGGCGCGCCCGAATGATCGGCATCGACCGCGAGGCTGAGATAGTTCGAGGGCAGGAACTGGCTGTGCCCCATGGCACCCGCCCAGGAGCCGATCATCTTCGATGTCGGGATGTTGTAGCGCTGGGCGATGGTGAGCGCCGCGCTCAATTCGGTGCAGGCGAAGCTCGTGCGCTTGGCGCCGTAGCCGAGATTGGACAGCGCCTCGAACACGTTGACGTCGCCGAAGCTGCGGCCGAAGTCGGTCTCGATGCCCCAGATCCCCATCAGCGTTCCGGCATCGACGCCGTATTGCGCCGCGGTCTGGTCGATCACCGCACGGTTCATCGCATAGGCCTGCTGGCCGCGCGCGATGCGATCCTGGCTGACCGCCTTGTCGAGATAGGTCCAGACCGGCGTCACGAATTCCGGCTGCTTGGCCTGCTTGGCGGTGATCGACGGATTCTCCTTCACCGGCTGGAAGGCCTGGACGATCAGGTCCTTGGGCTGGCCCTGGTGATAGGCGAAGGCCTCGTAATGCTGCACCCAGTCGGGGAAGCTCGCCGCGGTCTCCGGGCAGGTCGTCTGGGTGATGTGGAGGAAGGCATAGGGGTCGCTGGGCGTCAGCGGCCCGGTCGTGGCGACCGGCGCCTGCTGTTGCGGCGCGCAGGCGGCGAGCAAGAGCGCGGCGCCCACGCTCAGTCCAAGTCGCAATCCGATGGCCATAATATCCCCTGATTCCCGGTCCGATTCTCCAACCAGCGAGAATAGTGGTCGGTTGCGGCAATGTCATGGCGCCAACCGCTTTCCCCGGCTGCCGCGATGTGCGAATCTAGCCCAATGCCAGCTTGCCCTGCCCCATGAACCTGCCCAGCCTGAAAGGCTTGCGTGCCGTGGAGGCTGCGTTGAGGTTGGGCAGCTTCGCGCTGGCCGCCACCGAGCTCAACGTCACCCAGACCGCGGTCAGCCGGCTGGTGCGCGAGGTCGAGCTCTGGCTCGGGCAGAATCTCTTCGAGCGCCACGCCAACACGCTGGCGATCACCGAAGCGGGACGCACGCTGACGCCGCGGCTTGCCGACGCGTTCCGCAGCCTCGAAGCGGCGGTCAGCAGCCTGCAGCGCCGGCCGGGCGGGCCGGCGATCACCGTCTCGGTCGGCCCGACCTTCGCCATGCGCTGGCTGATCCCGCGTCTGCCGCGCTTCCAGGCGAAGTATCCGGGGATTGAGGTGCGCGTGGTGACCGCGATCGGCGACCCGGTCGAGCTCAAGCCCGACTGGACCGCGACCATCCGGCTGGCGGAGAATCCCGGCGCCGGATTGGCCGGCGAGCGGCTGTTCACCGCGGCGCTCTTTCCGGTCGCCGCACCCGCGATCGCCGGGCAGATCAAAAGCCCGAAGGACCTCGTGCGCCAGACCCTGCTCGAGGTCAATCACAACCCGCAGGACTGGCCGCGCTGGCTGAAGCTCGCCGGGCTCGACGGCAAGTCGTTCCGCAAGCGCGCGAGCTTCGACTATTCCGCCTTCGCGCTGCAGGCGGCGATCGACGGGCTCGGCGTCGCCCTGGCCCGCGCGCCCTATGTCGGCGACGATCTCGCGGCGGGCCGGCTCACGCGCCTCTTCGATCTGGCGCTCGAGGAGGAGAAGCGCGGCTGGTACCTGATCCACCGCCCCGGCGCCGAGGCCGATCCGCCCTTCGGCGCCTTCCGCGGCTGGCTGGCCCAAGTCGCATCGGAACGCTGACGCGCGCCGCCGATCCAGGCCTCGGCATGACGAACCTGCGCGTGGTGCAGTTCTAATTGACCGGCCCTTGCTCTAATCTGCCGCGCGGTTGCAGGGGAGCGAGAACGATGTCGAGCGCGGTTGCGGCGCATAGAACCGGTGCGCTGCTGGTCCTGGCGGCGGCGTTTTGCTGGAGCAGCGGCGGCCTCATCGCCCGCCACATCGGCGCCGATGCCTGGACCCAGGTCGCGGGGCGCGGCTTCTTCGCCGCCGTCACCCTGCTCCTCTTCCTGCTGATCCGCGACGGCCGCAACACCTGGGCCCTGTTCCGCGCGCTCGGCCTGCCGGGCATCTTCGTCGCCATCTGCTTCGCCGCCGCCTCGACCTCCTTCGTCGTCGGGCTGAAGCATGCGAGCGTGGCGCTGATCCTGGTCATCCAAAGCACCGCGCCGCTGGTCGCCGGCCTGATCGCCTGGATCTGGCTGGGCGAGCGCCCGGGCTGGGTGCGCAGCGCCGCGATGCTGGTCGCGCTGTTCGGCGTCTGGCGCATGGTATCCGGCGGCGGCAGCGGCGGCGATGCGATCGGCATCGCCTGCTCCTGCGTCATCGCCGGCGCGATCGGCACCGCCACGGTGCTGGTGCGGCGCTACCAGGCGATCCGCATGACGCCGGCGATGTGCCTTGCCGCCACGCTGCTGATGCTGGCCGGTGTCGTGATGCGGGATTGGAATCCGGTCTCGACGCCGGACGTCTTCCTGCTGTTCCTGTTCGGCGCGGTGCAGCTCGCGGTCGGCATGATCTGCTTTGCGATCGGCGCGCGCCTGATCCCGGCCGGCGAAGCCGCCTTGCTCGGGTTGCTGGAATGCGTGCTCGGGCCGTTCTGGGTCTGGATCTTCCTCGGCGAGAATCCCGGCGACCAGGTGATCTTCGGCGGACTGCTGACCCTGGCCGCGGTCGCCGGCAACACCGCCTACGACATGGCCCGCGCCTCGCGCGTGTCCGCGGTAGCGGTGTGAGTTCGGTGAATATCGAATAGAAGAGCCAAGATTTCCGCCCAGCATGACCACAATCACCACCACCGGGGCCCAGCGCATCGGCTTGCGCACGACGCTCACCGTCATCCTGCCTTTCTCCTTCGGCTATCTGATCTCCTATCTCTTCCGCACGGTGAACTCGGTCATCGCGCCGGACCTGATCGGCGAGCTGCATCTCGACGAGAGCGGCCTGGGGCTTATCACCTCGACCTATCTCTATGCCTTCACCGTGTTCCAGCTCCCGCTGGGGCTGTTGCTCGACCGCTACGGGCCGCGACGGGTGCAGGCGGCGCTGCTCTTCATCGCCGGGATCGGCAGCCTGTTCTTCGCCATGGGCAGCAGCGTGCCGCTGCTCGCCTTCTGCCGCGCGGTGATCGGTCTCGGCCTCTCCGGCGGATTGATGGCGGCGTTCAAGGCCAATGCGCTCTGGCTGCCGGCGCCACGCGTGCCGCTGGCCAATTCGGTGGTGGTTGCGTTCGGCGGGCTCGGCGTCTTCGCCGCGACTGCGCCCGCCGATTGGATGGCGACGCATTTCGGTTGGCGCGCGATCTTCTACCTGCTGGCCGTGGTGACCGTCTTCGTCGCCGCCGTCGTGTTCCTGGGCGCGCCGCACGGCAACGGCGCGCACGAGGCGCAGAAGCCGAGCGGCAACTGGATCGCCCAGCTCAAGGGCCTCGGCCCGGTCTTCACCAATGCCATGTTCTGGCGTATCGCGCCGATGGTGGCCTTCGTCACCGGCGGCTTCATCGCCGTGCAGAGCCTGTGGACCGCGCGCTGGCTGACCGATGTGCGGCTGCTCGACCGCACCGCCGTCGCCGACGACCTGATGGCGATGGCGATCGCCTTCTCGGCGGGATCGCTGCTGACCGGCCTGATCGCCGATTGGGCGGAACGCCGCGGCATCGGCCTGAAGGCGGTGATGATCGGCTGCTTCGTCGTGCTGGGCTGCGCGGAGCTCGGCCTGGTCTTCGACGTGCCGCTGCCCGGCTGGCTGCTGGTGACCCTGCTCGGCATTTCCGGCTCGGGCGCCAATCTCGCCTATGTCATGCTCTCGGGGCCGTTCGGCCCGGCCATGGCAGGGCGGGCGCAGACCAGCCTCAACCTGCTGCTGTTCCTCTCGGCGGCGCTGATCCAGTCGGGCATCGGCGCGGCGCTCGACCTCGTCGACGCCGCGGGCATTTCCGGCGGCGCCACCTTCCACTATGCGCTGGTGCTTGGCCTGCTGGTCGTCGTGCAGGTCGCCTCGGTCCTCTGGTTTGCCGGCATGCCCGATGCGCGCCGGTGAGGTCACCATCCGCCGCGCGAGCGCGGCCGATGCGACACCGATCGCGCGCCTGCATGTGAAGACCTGGCGCGAGACCTATCGCGATCTGGCGCCCGAGGCGGCTTTGCGCGTGCTCGACCTCCCCTATCGGCATGCCGTCTGGGTGAAGATGCTGGATGCCGGCACGCGCACGATCCTGGTCGGCGCGCAGGAGGGTGCGATCATCGCCATCGGCAGCGGCGGCCCCGCGACGTCACCGGAGCTCGAGCCGCATGGCGAGATCAACTATCTCTACGTCGATGCGGCCATGGCCGGACGCGGCATCGGGCGACGCATGATGGCGGCGCTCGCCGCCGATCTGCGTGATCGCGGGTTCGCCTCGGCGGCTTTGGGCGTGGTCGCGGCGAACGTCGGCGCGATCGCGTTCTACGAGCGCCTCGGCGGGGTCCGTACCGGCCGCTACACCGACCCCGGCCCGCATTGGCGGTCGGAAAATCTGATCTATGCGTGGAACGATCTCGGACACTTGATCGCTGAAAGCTGAGCGACAGTCACCGATCAGTTCGTCGTCAGCCGCAGCGCCTAAGACTCCGCCTGCAAAAAAATCAGTTGGAGAGTCCCATGCGCCTGAGCTTCGTCCTCGCCCCCGCCGTTCTCGCCGCGATGCTTGGTACCGTTGCGCTCGCCGAAGCCGATGCTGGCAAGACAGTCACCATCGACGCCATCACCGCGCAAGGCGTTGGCGCGTCGATCGGTACGATCACGCTGGTGGATTCCAGCGGCGGCTTGGTGCTGAAGACCGACCTCAAGGGGCTGAAGCCCGGCAAGCACGGCTTTCACCTGCACACCAATGCAAGCTGCGCGCCCGGCCCGCAGAACGGTGCGATGGCGGCCGGCATGGCTGCGGGCGGGCATTTCGATCCCGGCAAGACCGGCAAGCATCTCGGGCCGGACGCGATGGGCGGCCATAAGGGCGACTTGCCGGCGCTGACCGTCGCGGCCAACGGCACCGCGAAGGAAACGCTGATCGCGCCGCATCTGAAGCTCAGCGACATGGCCGGCCACGCACTGATGATCCACGCCGGCGGGGACAACTACAGCGACCAGCCCAAACCGCTCGGCGGCGGCGGCGCGCGGGTGGCCTGCGGCGTGGTGCAGTAGCTCACCCCGGATACGCGATCGCCAGGATCTCCAGCTCGTCCACGCCGGCCGGCGTCTGCACCTTCACCATGTCTCCCACCTGCTTGCGCATCAGCGCGCGTGCCACCGGGGAGGTCCAGGAGATGCGGGCGGGGCCGAAGGTCGTTTCGTCGATGCCGCAGATCGTGACCGTCACCTCGCTGTCATCGGCCCGGACATAGGTCACGGTCGCGCCGAAGAAGACCGTGTCCCGCCGGGTCTGCCGGGAGGGATCGACCGGCTCGGCGGCGGCGAGGCGCTTGTCCAGGAAGCGCAGGCGCCGGTCGATCTCCCGCAGGCGCTTCTTGCCGTAGATATAGTCGCCGTTCTCCGAGCGGTCGCCGTTGCCCGCCGCCCATTCCACGACTCGCACGATCTCCGGCCGGTCGATGTTCCAGAGCTGGCGGCGCTCGGTCTTCAGGCGCTCGAGTCCCTCCGGCGTGATGTAATTCTTCTGGCCGGACGGCAGCGCACCTTCGTCTTCCTGGTCCTGGTCGGCGGCTCGGCTCATCGCGATCTCGATGCAATCATAGGCGCTTAGAGGCTTCCGGGGGCCGATCCGGCCAAGACCGGCCGACGGGGCCATGCGCGCTTCCTTAACACGGCTGTGATTGGCAGCAAGGTGTCATTCCATTATGGTGGAACCCATGGGGACGATGGTTGCCACACAGGATGCCGGGCGACGGCTGGGCGAGTTCGCACTCTTCACCGATCTTGAGGAGAGCGAGCGCAAGTCGATCGAGCAGCGCTGCCATAAGCGCACCTATGCCCGCAACGAGACCATCCTGGACAAGGGCTCGCAGAGCCGCGAGGTCTTCTTTGTCCTCAAGGGCTCGGTCTCGGTCATCACCTTCTCCCCGGCCGGCCGCGAAGTGACCCTGGCCGCGGTCAAGGCCGGCGACTTCTTCGGCGAGCTGGCGGCGATCGACGGTCAGCCCCGTTCGGCCAGCGTCTCGGCGATCGAGAAGACCGAGATCGCCATCATGCCGCCAGAGCTGTTCAACGAGCTGGTCAAGAACCGCGCCCTGGTCTCGTTCCGTCTCCTGGAGCGCCTGGCCAGGATGGTGCGGGCGAGCGGCCTCAGGATCCTGGAACTCTCCACCTTGCAGGCGGCCCAGCGGGTCTATGCCGAGTTGCTGCGCATGGCCCAGCCGGACGCTGCCGTGCCCGGCCTCTGGGTGGTCCGCCCGTTGCCGCCGATGCATGAGATCGCCAGCATGACCTCGACCACCCGCGAAACGGTCAACCGGGCGATCAGCCAGCTCTACCCGAGCGGCCTCCTGAAACGGAAGGGTCGCAACCTCTACATCATGGAGCGCAACAAGCTGGAGGACATCGTCCAGTCCCTCCAGGCGCATCACCTGCACCGATAGGTTCCG
>DASZYM010000212.1:0-16799 GCA_035545355.1 Dongiaceae bacterium | reverse complement strand
ATCGGCGGCTGGATTGCGGTTGCCGGGGCGAGGTTCCGCCGCCGACCTCTAGCGAGTTTGTGGTCATCATGTCCTCAGCTGCACCGGGAATTCTGGCGACACGATGCTCAACTGCTGACCTCTCGCTGTGGCAAGGACTATCGCACCGTGTTGAATTCAACACGGCATGCGGCAATTGTCGTCCTTTGCGCACAGCGCAGCGTTTCGACCGCGCATCGTCGCGCATTGTGAGGTATAATCGCCTGCTGCCTGGGATCGGCGCAGCAGCGGGTCGGAGTCGCCGCAGCGGACCGACTCCCTAACGCGGCCGTCAGCAAAATAGGCCTCTCCCGCGCGCGGTTCGGTCCGTCATCGCGCCGCGCGCCCGCTCGTCCAGTGCTCTTGGGAAAAGCGCGCCAACTTACACCGGACTTACACCAAACAAGGAATCGGCGCGACCGCGCCGTCGGAATCAGCGTTTAGCCTCAGAGGTTTGGCTGACTTTTGAGCGCCGCAGTGCGTTATGTTGGGGACGGCGTGCCACGAGGGCCGCGTCCGTCTTCACCCTACCACCCTCGCCAACACCTCATACGCCGCCTTCGCCCGCGCCGGGTTCGGATAGGTCTTGTTCGCCAGCATGACCATGCCGAACTTCTTCTCCGGGATGAACACGACATAGGCGCCGAAGCCGCCGGTCGAGCCGGTCTTGTTCAAGAGTGCGTCGGCGCGGGGCGGCATCGGCGGTTGGATCGCGGTGGCGGGGATCGGATTGCCGCCGCCGATCTCCGGTGAGTTTCCGGTCATCAGGTCGTCGAGCTTCGCCGGAGTGAGATATTGCTCCCAGACCAGGTCCTGGATGAACGGGCCGGTGCGGTAATAGCCGGTATGGGTCGCGGTCGCCGCGCGGGCGACGGCGTCGTCGGCGCTGCCCACACCCATGTTGACCTCGAGCACGCGCAGCATGTCGACCGTGTTCGACTTCACGCCATAGGCCTCGTCGGCGATCGGGCTCGGCGAGACATGCACCGCCTTGCCCGCGCCGCTGGTGCCCCAGGCATAGGACGGCATCTCCGCCGCGGGCACATCGATATACGTGCGCGTCAGGCCGAGCGCCGGGAACAGGCGCCGCTCGGCGAGCGTCTTGAAATCCTCGCCCATCGCCCGCGCGGTTGCGATGCCGAGCAGGGCGATGCTGGGATTGGCATAGGTGCGCATCGTGCCCGCCGGGAATTTCGGCTTCCAGGCGCGGTACCAGTCCATGAGCTGCGCCTCGGTCTTCACGTCGTCGGGAAGCTGCAGCGGGAAGCCGCCGCCGGTATGGGTGCCGAGGTCGAGCAGCCGCACCGCGCCGATCGGGCTGTCTTTCAGCTCCGGCACATGCCGGCCGACCGTGTCCGCGAGCGCGAGCTTGATGTCCTGCACGGCCATCATGGTCAAGGTCGCGGTGAAGGTCTTGCTGATCGAGCCCAGCTCGAACAGCGTGTCGCGGGTCACCGCCACATGCGCCTTCGGCGAGGCCGAGCCGTATTCGACGAAATGCCGCGTCCCGTCGAGCGTGACGCCGACCGCCATGCCGGTGATGCCGTATTTGGCGATGACCGGCTTCACGGCGTCGTCGACCGCCTGCCGCACCTTGCTTGCGTCGCTCGCGGCCAAGGCCGTCGAGAGCTTGCCGAGAGTCAGCGTCGCGCCGCTCGCGCCCGCCAGGAGAATCCATTGCCGCCGATCGATCATCGTATGCTCCACAAATGCAAAAACCGGTATTGGGTTTCGTCAGTCGACCGTATCCAGGCGGGAGAAGAACGCATCGCGCGCCCTGGCGCCGCCGGGCTTCTCGTTCGGTCCGTCATTCACCTCGACCCGCGCGAAGATCAGCGTGCGGCCGGCCTTCTCGCCCCAGCCGACGAACCAGCCTTGCGGCCGGTCCTTGCGCCGGCGGCCGTCGCTGTCCTTCAGCCAGCCGCTGCCGGTCTTGCCGCGCACCGTCCAACCGCCCGGCGTCTGGAACACCGGCATGGATGCGATCGTCATGTCATATGCCTTGTCCGAAACGCCGAGCCGGCGGTCGAGCAGGCGGCGGATGAAACTCACTTGTTCGCTGGCCGAGATTGCCAGCGAGGTCATCAGCCAGGCCTGGGAGAGGCCGTCATTCTTGCCGGGATTGCCGGAGACGTCCTGGTTGCCGTAGTCGAAGCGCTGGACGTAATCGCGGAAACGATCCATGCCGAGCGTCTTGGTCGTCTGCTGCGAATACCAGACGATCGAATCCCGGAGCCAGATCGTCGGGTCGGTCGTCTTTTTCGCGAAGTCGAATTCGGCCGCATATTCCGGACGATACTCCAGCACCGGATGATGCGGATCGATCAGCACGCCGGCATCGAACCCCATCACGGCGATTGCGACCTTGAAGGTGGAGCAGGGGCTGAACCGGATGCCGCTCTCGCCCTCGCGGAAGAGGGTGGCGCCGCTGCTGAGATCTTCGACGACCGTGCAGGTCAGGGGATCGAGCACGGCGGCTGCGGCGGCGGCACGCGTCTGCATCAGCAACGGCGCGACACTGCCGGCGAGCATGGTGGAGGCGACTCGGCGGCGGTTCATCTGTCTCTCCGGTCGTTGAGTCCGCGGCGATTTAGGACGCTCCGGATTCGCCATGCAAAAGACCAAATATCGGGCGAGACTCTAGAAAATCTAGGGGCAACGACTCGATATCATGACCCGGCCGCATCTGCCGCTGAACGCGCTCCGCGCCTTCGAAGCCTCCGCGCGACATCTGAGCTTCACCAAGGCCGCGATCGAGCTCTGCGTCACCCAGGCCGCGGTCAGCCACCAGGTGAAGGCGCTGGAGGCGCGGCTCGGGCGCAGCCTGTTCCGCCGCCTGCCGCGCGGCCTCGCCTTGACCGACGAGGGCCTGGCGCTGGTCCCGGCGCTCAGGGATTCCTTCGACCGCATCGCCGATCTCATCGAGCGCTTCTCCGGCGGCCGGCCGCGCGAGGTGCTGGCGGTCGGCGTGGTCGGCACTTTCGCGGTCGGCTGGCTGCTGCCGCGGCTCGGCGATTTCCAGGCGGCGCATCCCTTCGTCGATCTCCGGCTTTCGACCAACAACAACCGGGTCGATCTCGCCGCCGAGGGACTGGATTGCGCGATCCGCTTCGGCGACGGCGCCTGGCACGCGACCGAGAGCACGAAGATCATGGACTCGCCCTTCGCGCCGCTCTGCGCGCCGGAGATCGCGGCGCGGCTGAACGCGCCCGGCGATCTCGCGGCCGAGACCCTGCTGCGCTCCTATCGCAGCGACGAATGGCCGAACTGGTTCGCGACGGCGGGCTTCGCGGCGCCGGCGATCAAGGGCCCCGTCTTCGACTCATCCCGGACCATGATCGAGGCCGCGATCATGGGGCTCGGTGTCGCGCTGGCGCCGCCTTGCATGTTCCAGCGCCAGCTCGCCTCGGGCGCGATCGTGCAGCCCTTCGAGATCGGCGTCGATACCGGCGCTTATTGGCTCACCTGGCTGAAATCGAAGCAGGAAACCCCGGCGATGCGGGTGTTCCGGGAATGGGCGGTCGCTGGAGGCGGCGAGTTGTATTGACAACGTATATACAGCGGCCTACATATGTGGCATGCACAAAGCCCCGGCATCTATCGAGACCCAATCCGCTTCCGACACGCCGAAGCGCCCGACGGGTACCATCAACCTGCGCGTGGCAACACAGACCCGCCGCTTGATCGACGATGCGGCGGCGGCTCTCGGCAAGACGCGCACCGAGTTCATGGTGGAGAGCGCGCGCCAGGCCGCGATCGACGTGCTGCTCGACCAGCGGCTGTTCGTGCTCGATCCCGAGCGATACGACGCTTTCGTGCGCGCCCTCGACCACCCGCCGGCACCCGGGCCGAAGCTTCGGGCGCTGCTCCGCCGGCGTCCGGCATGGGAGCGTTGACGCCGGGTTCGGGCGGTCGGCGGACGTTTGCGGCGCCGGTGCCTCTCACCGCGGACCATGATCTCTCGGCTTTTGACTGCGGCGTGCCGGCGCTCAATGACTGGCTCACCCAGCGCGCCTTGAAGAACGAGAGCCGCTTCTCGCGCACTTATGTTGTCTGCGACGACAATCGTGTTGTCGCCTATTTCTGTATCTCGGCGGGCGCGATCGAGCGGTCGGCCGCGCCCGGCAAGCTGCGCCGGAATGCGCCGGACACAATCCCGGTCTCCGTGCTCGGGCGACTGGCCGTCAGCCGCAGCCATGCCGGACGAGGCCTTGGCGCCGATATTCTCGCCGATGCGCTGCGCCGGATCGCCGTCGCCTCTCAAAGCATCGGCATCGGCGCCGTGTTGGTCCATGCCAAGGACGATCGGGCGAAAGCGTTCTATATGGCCTGTGCCGAATTCATCGAATATCCGGCCGACAGCCGCATTCTGTTTCTGCCGATCGAGACCGTCGTCGCGACCGTCTAGCGGAGCACAGAGGGCGAGGCGTGTGCGCCAAACTCTCCTCGTGGCGGCGGAGGGCTTTCGGTGTTGCGAATGATTGGATACCCTGCGCGGCATGACGCCGGCCCTCATCACCGAAGCCGAGATCGAAACCGCGCGGGACAGCATCGATCCGGTATTCCTGGACTCCCCGCTGCTGCGCGAGACGCCGCTCGACCAGGCATTGGGCTGCGCGCTCGCGCTGAAGCTCGAGACGCTCAACCCGATCCGTTCCTTCAAGGGGCGCGGGACCGAGGCTTTGTTTGCGGCGCTCTCGCAGAAGCCGAAGGCGGTGGTCGCGACCTCGACCGGGAATTTTGGCCAGGGGATCGCGCGGGCGGCGAGCCGGCGGGGCATCGCCGCGACGATCCTGGCACCCGACGGGGCCAATCCGCTGAAGCTCGCGGCGATGGAAAGGCTGGGTGCCGCCGTGCGTATCGTGCCGGCGGCGGTAGGCGACGGGAAGGCCGGCGCCGCGCGGCCCGCCGCGGAGACCGGTGCAATGATGATCGAGGACGGCGCCCATCGCGAGATCGCGGCCGGGGCCGGTGTCATCGGGCTGGAGCTGACGGAGGCGGGCATCCTGCCGGATATCCTGGTGATCCAGCTCGGCGACGGCGCGCTGGCGGCGGGCATCGGCTCCTGGCTGCGCGCGCGATCGCCCAAGACCCGGATCGTCGGCGTGGTCGCCAGCGGCGCGCCGGCGATGATGCAATCCCTTGCCGCCGGTCGCGCGGTCGAGACGGCTGAGGTCGATACGATCGCCGACGGGATGGCGATCCGCGCGCCGATCGCATCCTCGGTCGCGATGCTGAAGCATTGCATCGACGCGGTGGTCGCGGTCGATGATGCGGCGATCGTCGCGGCGGCGCGGCTGCTGCTGCGCCTGACCGGCGTGCTGGTCGAGCCCTCGGGTGCCGCTGGGATCGCGGCGATCGCGACCCATCGCGACACGTTCGCCGGGCAAAGCGTCGCCGGCGTGCTCACCGGCAGCAATCTCTCGCCGGAGTTCCAGCGGCAGTTGCTGCAGGTTTAGAGCGGCGCACCGCTCGGAATCCGGAAACCGTCACCCCCGCATCCTCGACGGGTCAGGTGGGATGCGGGGGCCCATGGATCTCCTTTGCCTTGGCATCGATCCATGGATGCCCGGGCGCGTCCCAATGCGGTGCCCGGGCACGACGAGCTCTTACGCGCGCAAGCGGATGAGCTTCTCGCGGTCGCGTTCGTGGCGGATGACCTCGGCGCGCACCCGCAGCAGGTCGCGGCGCGCGACCAGGCCGACCACCGTGCTCTCCTCGTCGCTGGCGCCGCGGCGCAGGATCGGGATGCGGCCGGCATCGACCTCGGCCATGCGGTCGGCCAGCTTGCCGACCAGCTCGTCCTCGTAGCCGACGACGAGATTCTGGCCGAGGAGCTGCTCGCCCAGGGTCCGCTCGCTGTTCCAGCCGGCGACGGTCCAGCGCAGGGCGTCGGCGCGGGAGACCATGGCGACCAGGCCGTTCGCCTGGTTCACCACCGGATAGCTCTTGTGCCGTGTGGGGAGCTGACCGTCGGCCGATTCCGATGCCGTGAAGAAGGCGACGGCCTCGCCGACCTTCATCGTGGCCGGCAGAGTATCGACCGGCTTGGCCATGATGTCGCCGACCCGCATGATCTCGAACGGATCGACGATGTATTCGCGCAGCACGTGATAGCCCCGGCGCGCGACCTTCTCGGTCAGGATCGAGCGCTTCAGCAGCAGCACCGTCGTCGCATGGGCCATGGTGCAGCCGATGGCGAGCGGCAGGAAGGCGCCGATATTGTGGGTGAGCTCCAGCGCGAAGATCATCGAGGTCAGCGGCGAGCGCATGGTGCCGCCCATCATCGCCGCCATGCCGACCAGCGCCCAGAGCCCGTCATCGCCCATCGGGATCCAGTTGCCCAGGATGGCGCCCAGCGCGCCGCCCATGATCAGCAGCGGCGCGAGCACGCCGCCCGAGGTGCCGGAGCCCAGGGCGACCGACCAGATCACCGCCTTCACCACGATCAGGGTGACGGCGGAGACGGCGCCGATATTGCCGTTGAGCAGCGCCTGGATGTTGTCATAGCCGACGCCGAGCGCCCGGGGATCGACCAGGCCGCCGAGGCCGATCACCAACCCGCCGAAGGCCGGCCACCACATCCAGTGGATCGGCAGGCGCTGGAAGAAATCCTCGCAGAAATAGACCATGGCGGTCAGCGTGCCGGAGGCGAGGCCGGCGACGATGCCGAGGCCGGCGGCGATCAGGAGGCCGAGCGGCGCCAGGGCCGCGCTCTCGGGCATCGGGAACAGCACCCCGCTGGCCAGCAGGTATGGGCGCCACGCCGCCGCGACCGTCGTCGCAATGGCCACCGGCACGAAGCTCCGCGGCTTCCATTCGAACAGCAGCAGCTCGACCGCCAGCAGCATGGCGGCGATCGGCGTGCCGAAGGTCGCCGACATGCCGGCGGCGGCGCCGGCGACCAGCAGGGTCTTGCGCTCGGCATTGGAGAGATGGAAGAGCTGGGCGAAGAGCGAGCCGATCGCGCCGCCGGTCATGATGATCGGACCCTCGGCGCCGAACGGGCCGCCGCTGCCGATCGAGATCGCCGAGGACAAGGGCTTCAGCACCGCGACCTTGGGCTGGATCCGCGACCGGCCGATCAGGATCGCCTCCATGGCCTCGGGGATGCCGTGGCCGCGGATCTTCTCCGAGCCGTAGCGCGCCATCAGGCCGATGATCAGGCAGCCCGCCACCGGCACCAGCACCGCCCAGAAGCCCAGGTGATTGCCGGCGATCGAGACCGTGGTCGTGCTGAAACGGCCGTAATAGGCGAAGTTGGTGCAGATCGCGATCAGCCGGGTCAGCGCCCAGGCGGCGATGGCGCCGGTCGTGCCGACCACCAGGGCCATGGCGGCCAGGATCAAGAGCCGGCGGTCGGCGGTGAAGTCACGCAAGGTATCGGTAGGGTGGCGCATCGTCTTTCCGTGTCAGGTTCCGGTCTCGGCGGGGGTCCCGAGTTCCGGGCTTTATATCGCGTTGCGATATAAAAGACAGCGCCCTCTGCGCCGCCCGGGCCAGACCTCTTTGCATGGCGGCGCCATTGCGTGGCCCGCCTTGCCGGGTTCAAATGCCTCCGGAATCGGAAAATCGGGTTGGACGGAATGGCAAAGCGCAGGGCGAAACCGGCCAAAGCCGGGGAGGAGGGGCCGGATATGGCCGACTACCAGGCGCTTTCAGAGTTCCGCCACGCATTGCGGCGGTTCCTGGCCTTCAGCGGCGATGCCGCGCGCCGGGTGGGCATGACCCCCCAGCAGCACCAGGCCCTGCTGACCATCATCGGCCATGCCGGCCCGGCGCCGATGACCATCGGGGACCTGGCCGAGCGGCTGCTGCTGAAGCACCATTCGACGGTGGAGCTGGTCGATCGCCTGTCCGAAATCGGCCTGGTGCGCCGCGAGCCGGCGGAGGATGACCGGCGGAAGGTGACCCTGCGCCTGACCGACAAGGCGCGCAGGCTGCTGAACAGCCTGTCCTCGGCGCATCTGGAGGAGCTGCGGCGGATCCGCCCGGTCTTCGCCGTGCTGCTCGGGCGGCTGGAGGATTAGGTCAACGCGCGAAGGGCGCGGTCGCGAGGATCTGCTTCACCGCGTCGATGCCGGACTGCCAGGCGCCATGGGCGGTGGCGAAGGCGTCGGCCGAGGTCGCCTCGCCGGCGAAGAACAGCTTCTCGGCCAGCGGTTGCGCCAAGGCGGCGCGGGCCTCGCCGCCGCCGGGCACCAGCACCGAATAGGCTCCGCCGATGCAAGGATCGACGGTCCAGCGCGTCGCCTTGGCCTGGCGGATCTCCTTCAGGATGCTGGCGCCGAACAGGCGGGCGAGGCATTCGCGGGCGAGCGCCAGCATCTCCGCTTCGCCCGCCAGAGCGAGGTCGCGGCATTGCGCGCCGCCGAGATAGAGCGTCGCCATCGGCCGGTCGAAGGGATGGACGTGGAAGGCGCCGGTCGGCGCGCCCGGCCAGTTCATGGTGGCGAAATGCGTCGGCAGGCCGAGGAAAGGATCGCCGGAAAATTCGAAGGCGACCTTCTCGGCATGGCCCAGCGGCAGCTTGGCGATCGCCTCCTGCTTCCAGTCGGGCAGCAGCGGGAAGAATTTCACCCGCTCGCCGGCGAGCACCGCGGTCGAGACGGTGACCAGGCAGGCATCGGCGAACAGCATGCCGTCGAGCGTGCCCACCATCACCTGGTCGCCGCCCCAGTCGACCGACTTCACCGGGCAGGAGAGGCGGATCTCGACCTGGCGCTTCACCTCGTCGGCCAGCGCCTTCACCAGCGCGCCCATGCCGTCTTCCACCGGCCAGTCCTCGCCGGTATCGTTGAAGCGGGCGACGTTGTAGGTCGAGGCATCCTTGGGATCGGCGGAGATATAGGGCGCGAAGCTCTGGCGGAAGCATTGGGCCCAGGGACTGGCGGGATCGATCAGGCTTTCGGCCGAGACATCGCGGCCGGCTTCGCCCGCGGCGGCGATCGCCTCATAGGTGGCCGCGTACATGGCGCGGTATTCGCCGACGATCGTGTCGTTGAGCCACCAATGCCCGTCATGCACCCGGACATCGACCTCGCCCCGACGATAGCGGAAGCCCAGGCGGTCGGCGATCGGGCGCAACGGGTTGATGCCGGCGGCATGCAGCCATTGGCAGCCATGGTCGAAGGGCTGGGTGAAGGTCTCGTAATCGGTCAAGGCGCGGCCGCCGACCCGGTCCTGTGCCTCCAGCACGATGGCGCGGATGCCGGCATCGCGCGCGGCATGGGCGGCGGCGATCCCCGCGGCGCCCGCGCCGATGATGATCAGGTCGTATTCGTTCTCGGTCATGGCCGGCCCGCCGATCATGCGCGCGCCACGACGGCGCGGAGAAAGGCATCGGCATTGTCGAGATAGCGCGCGATGTCCGCCGCCTCGTGGGCGAAGGAGACTTGCGGCCCGGCCGAGGCGACGGCGTCCCAGATGCCGCGGTTGGCCATGAAGACGCGGCGCGCGTCGATCATCTCGACATCGATCGATTGCGAGGCTTCGGCGGCATTCGCCGGCAAGCGCGGCTTCAGGCAATAGCCCGAGCGCGGACCGAGGCAGAACGCCTTCCAATCCAGGCCATGGCGGCGGAACAAGGCGTCGAGCCCATCGGCGAGCGTGCGGCCGAGCGTTTCGATGCGGCGGTAGCCGTCGGGCGTCAGGACCTCTTCCAAAGCGGCCTTGGCGGCGGCGATGGCGATGGTGCTGCCATAGGTCGTGCCGCCGGTCGCCAGGCCGCGCGGGCCGATATCGATGTCGAGATGCTTCTCCACCACGTCGGCGACCGCGCGGGTCATGCCGTAGAGCGCGAAGGCGATGCCGGTGCCGAGTCCCTTGCCGAGGGTCACGAAATCGCAGGGCAGCTTGCGGCTGCCCACCAGGCCGCCATAGGCGAACTGGAAGGTATGCGCCTCGTCGAGGCAGAACAGCGCGCCGTATTTCTTGGCGAGCCCGTGCAGGCTTTCGATGAAGCCGGGCTGGGCATCGACCAGCAGGCAATTGGTGAGGCAGGGCTCGGTGATGACCAAAGCGATCTCGCCCCGGCGCAGCACCGCTTCCGCGGCGGCGAGATCGTTGAACGGCACGATCACCGAATCTCGCGCGGCTTTCGCCGAGAGGCCGAGCTGGATCGGCACCGTGCCTTCGCCCCGGTCGGTCACCAGGGATTCCTCGATATGGCCGTGATACTGGCCGTCGAAGATCAGGATCTTCGACCGCCCGGTGATGAAGCGGGCGATGCGGATCACCTCGGTATTCGCCGCCGAGGCGGAGAGCGTGAACTGCCAGGCCGGCAAGCCGACCCGGCGCGCCAGCTCCTCGGTCACCGCCAGCGTCTCTTCCGGCGGCAGCAGGAAATGCGCGCCGCGGGCGACCGCGCGGGAGACGGCGTCGACGATCGGCTTGGGCCCATAGCCCATGGTCATGGCCAGATCGCAGACGTTGAAATCGCAATAGCGGTTGCCGTCGATGTCGCGGAACCAGGCGCCCTCGCCGTCGGTGGCGACGATCGGCGGCGTGCGGAAGAGTCCCGCCATCCAGGCGACCGGCACGCCGCTCGGCATCGATTGCCGGCCGCGGGCGATCCAGGCCCGGGATTTCGGCGTGCGCCGGCGGAAGGCCGCATCCTCCTCGGCGCGCAAGGCGGCGAGGGCGCTGCGGTCGAGGGCGTCGATCGAGGTCATGGTCGTATCCATGGCCCCGGTGATAGCAGCCCGACGCGGACTTGGGGAGGGGCGGCCCGGCCGATCGGTCAAATGCGAGTCAAATTGTCGTTCCGATTCGGGTGCTTATCGCCCCGAGGGAAACCTGACTTAAGCGGTTCTTAGCGGTTTCTGTGACAGGATTCCGAGCGATTGGCGGCGCAATGCCAAATCTTCCTTTGGATCGGACCCCGTTCATGTACTGCCGGAGATTCTTCTCAGCCGCTGCCCTTCTGGCCGTGATCGGCCTCTTTGCCTCCAACCTCGACGCGAGCCAGTCGGCCGGCTGGGGCGTGGTCGTCGCGACCAACGCCTTCGTGGCGCACGGCGAAGGAAGCGCGGTGCCGGTCGCGGTCGGCGCGAGCATCGTTGAGGGCGATCGCCTTACCACCAAAGCCGGCGGCGCGCTGGTGCTCAGCCGCGGCGAGGACCTGGTGACCATGGCGGAGAACAGCCAGATCGTCATCATCGATCCGCAGCCGCTGAACGCGACCCTGATCCAGCAGCCGGCCGGCAACGTGCAGTACCACGTCACGCACAAGTCCGTGCCGCATTTCGAGGTCGATACGCCGCTGCTGGCGACGGTGGTGAAGGGGACGACCTTCGCGGTCTCGACCGGTCCCGGCGGCAGCTCGGTGACGGTCAGCCAGGGCCGGGTCGTGGCCAAGGATCGCCGTTCGGGCAGCGGCTCCTCGGTCGGCGCGGGCGAGACCGGGTCGGTCGATACCGGCCATGGCGGCGTCTCGGTCCATGCCGCCCCGTCCGGCACCGCCGCGGCGTCCAGCACCGCGCCGGCTTCGTCGCCGTCGGGCGGCGACGATTCCGCGGATAGCGGATCGGACAATTCCTCCAGCGGCTCGGGCAAGAGCAACAACGGAAACGGCGGCGGGAACGGCGGCGGCAACGGCAATAGCGGCGGCAACGGAAACGGTGGCGGCAACGGAAACAGCGGCGGCAATGGGAACGGTGGCGGCAACGGGAACGGCGGCGGGAACGGCGGCGGCAATGGTAACGGCGGCGGGAATGGCGGCGGCAACGGGAATGGCGGTGGCAATGGTGGCGGTAACGGCAGTGGCGGTGGCAATGGTAACGGCGGCGGCAATGGCAACAGCCACGGCAACGCCTATGGCCTTGGCAACGGCAAAGGCAAGAACGGCTAGCCGCCGATGAAGGATCGTGCTGCGCGGAGATGGCTGAGCAGCGGCATGCATTGACGCGACACCCGCGGTCATGGCGCTGGAGGCTGTCGATCGGCCTCCTCGGCATCGCGATCGCGGCGCTCTATCTGCTCGGCCTGTTCGCGCCGGCGGACCGGTTCCTCTCCGATCGTTTCTTCGGGATTCATGCGCGGCCGGCGAGCGGCAAGCTGGTCCTGGTCGAGATCGATCCCAAGAGCCTGCAGAAGCTCTCGACCTGGCCCTGGTCCCGGGCCTATCACGCGGCGCTGATCCAGCGCCTGCTCGCCGCCGGTGCCGACCGGATCGGCTTCGACGTCGATTTCAGCGCCGGCTCGGCGCCGGAGGCCGATGCGGCGCTCGCCCAGGCGATCGCGGCGGCCAAGGGCCGCGTCGTGCTTGCGACCTTCTCCCAGCGGGACAATGACGTGCGGCCGCGCGGCGTCACGACGGCGGCGCCGCTGGCCGCGTTCGACGCGGCGACATTGGGACTGGTGAATATCTTTTCCGATGCCGACGGCGACCTGCGCCGCTACCGGCTGGCCGAGGATCGCCTGCTCGGTGCGCCCAAGACGCTGGCGGCGGTGCTCGCGGCACCGCTCCCGCCGCAGCCCAATGCATTTGCCATCGATTACTCCATCGCGCCGCGCAGCATCGCGCGGCTCTCCTATGTCGATGTCCTGACCGGTCGGTTCGATCCGAAGAGCGTCGCCGGCAAGACCGTGCTGGTGGGCGCGACGGCGGTCGAGCTCGGCGACCGCTATCCGGTGCCGGTCCATGGCTATCTCGCCGGCGTCGAGATCCAGGCGCTGGCCTTCGAGAGCCTGGTGCTCGGGCGCGCGATCCATACGGCGAGCCCGTTCTGGACCCTGCTCGGCCTGGCGGTGCTCATCGGCGGCATGGTCTCCTCGAGCGCCGCCTCGATGCGCCGGATCCATCTCGCCAGCGCCGCCGGCGCGGCGCTTGCCATCGCCATCGGCCTCGCCGCGCAGATCGGCTTCGCCACGGCGCTGGCCACGGCGCCGTGGCTGGCGACGATCGGCGGCGGATATCTGCTCGGCGTTCTATGGCACGCGCGGGAGCAGACGCGGGCCGCCCTCGGTCATCGCGCGGCCGCCGCGCGCCAGCGGGCGCTGATGCAGGGCGTGTTCAACGACAGCTTCGACGGCATCCTGATCGTCGATGCCGCCGGCCGGATCGAGCTCGCTAACGCCGCCGCCGCCCGCCTGCTGGAGACGCCGGCGGCCGCCCTGATCGGGAGTCCCGCGGCAACGCACCTGCCGGGAATAGACGGCCTGGCCGACGACGCCCAGCCCCGCGAGATCGCCATCGCGCTCGGCGGACGCGACGTGACCCTGGCGCTCGCCGTCACGCGCTCGCAAGCCGCCGCGCTGCCGGGTCGGGATTCCGGCGAGGTCAGGATCGTCACCTTCCGGGACGAGAGCGCGCGCCGCGCCATGGAGCAGGCGCGCGAGCAGATGGTGAAGGAGCTGGAGGCGGCATCCCTGGCCAAGCACGAATTCCTGGCGCGGATCAGCCACGAGCTCAGGACCCCGCTCTCGGCCATCATCGGCTTCTCCTCCATCATCGGCGAGCAGAGCATCGGGCCGATCGGCAATCCCAAATATGCCGAATATGCCCGCGACATCACCAATGGCGGCAAGCGCCTGCTGGAGCTGGTGAACGACATCATCGACGTGGTCAGGATCGAGGCCGGCCAGTTCGAGATCCGCACGGATGTCTTCGAAGCCAGAAGCCTGCTGCTGGGATTGAGCGCCCAGGCGCATGCGCTCGAGGGCTTCGGCGCGCGCAAGCTGCGCGTCGAAGTGGCGCCCGGCGCCGAAGCGATCCGCGGCGACCGCCACGCCCTCGGCCGCGCCGTCGCCAAGCTGCTGGACAATGCCGTGAAGTTCACCCGGCCGGACGGCGAGATCGTGCTCCGCGCCTCGCCCGGCGCCGGCGGCGCCATCGTCATCGCGGTCGAGGACAACGGAATCGGCATTGCCGAGAAGGCGATGAAGCATGTGATGAGCGCCTTCTCCCAGGTCACGGGCGGGCTCAACCGCAGCCATGAAGGCACCGGTCTCGGGCTGCATCTCGCGCATCGGATCATGACGCTGCTCGACGGCCGGCTGGAGATCGAAAGCCGGCCGGGCGCCGGCACCACGGTCCGCCTGATTCTGCGCGACGCCGCGCTGCAGGCCTCAGAGGCGGCCTGAGCGCTTCTCCTCGGCGATCCGAAGTCCTAGACTTCGCGCCGTCATGATCCGCGCCACGACCCTCGCCGACACGATCGAATGGCTGAACGACAGTTGTCCGGGATCGGCGACGGTCGATCAGGTCCTCTCGGAGCTTTGCGGCAGGCTGATCGATCACGGCGTGCCGCTGAGCTATGGCGGGATCTATGTGCGCACCTTGCATCCCGAGATCATGGGCCGGCGCTTCGTGTGGCGGCCGGACATGCCGTTCGAGACCACCAGCGTCGGCTACGATCTGTTCGACGATCCGGAATACCGCGACAGCCCGATCGCCTGGGTGTTCAAGACCGGCCAACCCCTGCGTCGCCGCCTCTGCGACCCCGACTGCCCGATGGACTTCACCTTCCTGGACCGATTCCGCGCCGCCGGGGCGACCGATCTCATGATCTCGCCGCTGCGCTACAGCAGCGGCGAAGTTCATGTCGCGGCCTGGATGACCCGGCGCCCCGGCGGTTTCCTGGAGGATGCGATCGAGACGCTCCGCGCGGTCGAACGCCCGATCACGCGCATGACCGAGATCCGCACGCTGAAGCGGGTCGCCATCAACCTGCTCGACACCTATGTCGGCGGGCAGGCGGGCGGACGCATCCTGAGCGGCCATATCCGGCGCGGCGATATCGAGGCGATCCGGGCGGTGATCTGGCTTTCCGACATGCGCGGCTTCACCGCGCGCGCCGACCGCATGCCGGCCGCCGATCTGGTGGAGCTCCTCAACCGCTATTTCGATTGCCAGGTGCCGACGATCCGCGAGGCCGGCGGCGAGGTGCTGAAATTCATGGGCGACGGGCTGCTCGCCATCTTCCCGGTCGGCGCGCAGGAAGAGGGTGCGGTCTGCGGCGCCGTCCTCGCCGCGGCGCGCCGGATCGAAGCCGCCGTCGCCGGTGCCGATTGGGGCGGGCACGAAGCGCCGGGAGGCGTGAAGTTCGGCGTGGCGCTGCATATCGGCGAGGTGATGTACGGCAATGTCGGCAGCACGAACCGGCTCGACTTCACCTGCATCGGTCCGGCGGTCAATCTCGCCGCCCGGATCGAGGCACTCTCCGGCGAGATCGGCCGCACCATCCTCGCCTCGCGCGCCTTCGCGGCGCATGCGCCGGAAGGCGCCTTGACGCCGCTCGGCGCGTTCAGCCTGAAGGGCGTCGCGGCGCCGCAGACGGTCTATGGGGTGGATTAGCGCTCTGCTTCCGGAACGGACCGGGCGTCAAGCCTGGTTGGCGCTTTGCCGCGCCTCGACCGCGGCGGCGCGGACGCGGTTGATCGCGTCGAGCAGCGAGGCGGCGTTGTAGGGCTTGGCGATGATATCGAACCCGGCCTGATGCACCTCGGCGGCAGGCCGCGCGAAGCCGGTGGAGAGCAGGATCGGCAGCCAGGGGAAGTGCTGGCGGACGCGCCGCGCGAGATCGAGGCCGTTCATGCCGCCCGGCATCACGATGTCGGACAGCATGAGGTCGAAGCGCTCGCCGCCCAGGAGCAGCGCCAGCGCGGTGCCGGCATTGCGCACGTGCTGGCTGCGATAGCCGATCATGGAGAGCACCATCATGGCGGTGGCGGCGACCTCGTCGTCGTCCTCGACCAGCAGCACCGTGCCGCCGCGGGCGACCGGCGCGCTCGGCTGGGCGGTGGCCTCGGCGATCGCGGCCGCGGCCGCGCGCGGCAGGTAGATGGCGACCGTGGTGCCGGCGCCGGGCACCGTGCTGATCTCCGCCACGCCGCCCGCCTGCTGGGCGAAGCCGTAGACCTGGCTCAAGCCGAGCCCGGTGCCCTTGCCCACCGCCTTGGTGGTGAAGAAGGGCTCGAAGACCTTGCTCAGGAGCTCCGGCGGAATGCCGCTGCCGGTATCGGCGATGGCGACGCGCACGAAATCGCCGGGCGCCGCGCTGCCGTTCTCGAAGCCGCCGATCCGATGCGCCTCCGCCGCCGGCCTGAGCTCGGCGCCGACGGGCACGTTGCGCGCCTCGATCCGCACCAGGCCGCCCGCCGGCATCGCGTCGCGGGCATTGACGCAGAGATTCATCAGGGCGAGCTCGAGCTCCGCGACGTCGCATTCGAAGGCCCAGAGATCCTCGCTGAAATCGGTGACGATCCGGATGTCGCCGCGGGTCGTGCGCTGCAGCAGGTCGGCGAGCTCCGAAGCGCGGCGGTTGAGCTCGACGATCTCCGGCTTCACCGATTGCCGGCGCGAGAAGGTGAGGATCTGCCGCACCAGGCGCGCGCCGCGATCGGCGGCGCGGGTGATTGCGGCGGCGGCCTGCCGATCGTGCCCTTCCGGCAGCCGGTCCTCGAGGAAGCCGGCATTGCCCATGATGATGGTCAGGAGGTTGTTGAAGTCGTGCGCGATGCCGCCGGCCATCTGGCCGACCGCTTCCAGCTTCTGGGTCTCGCGCATGGTCTCGCGGATGCGCTCGCGCTCGGCGACCTCCGCTTCGAGGGCGGCGGTGCGCTCGGCGACGCGCTGCTCCAGGGTCTCGTTCAGGCGGCGCAGCTCGGTCTCGCTGCGCCGGAGGGCGAACATGGCGTCGGCCAGCTCCTCGGCCCGTCGGATCGCATCGCCGCGCTGGCGTTCCAGCGAGTGGGCGAGGCGGGAGAACAGGGTGCGGGTCTCGACCAGCAGCACCAGCAGGATGAAGCTCGCGGCCATCAGCCCGTAGAGCCGTCCG
>DASZYM010000211.1:0-7015 GCA_035545355.1 Dongiaceae bacterium | reverse complement strand
CATTCTCGAAACGGCGTACCAGCTCTTCTACGAACGCGGCTTCGCGCGGATCAGCATGGATGCGGTGGCGGCGCGCGCCGGCGTCACCAAGCGCACGCTCTACAACCATTTCACCAGCAAGGATGCCCTGCTGGGCGAGATCCTGAAGCGGCAGAGCGCGCTCGCCGTCGCGCGGATCCGCACCTGGGCGACGCAGCAGGAAGGCACCGCCGCCGATCTCGTCGAGAGCATCTTCGCGGGACTGGAGAAGTGGTCGGCCAGGAAGCGCTGGGAAGGCTCCGGCTTCACCCGCCTGGCGCTGGAGCTTGCCGATCTCCCCGGCCATCCGGCGCGCACGGCCGCGCGCCGCCACAAGGCGACGATCGAGCGCGTGCTGGCCGGCGAGTTCCGGCGCCTGGGCCAGCCGCACCCCGACGCCGCAGCGCGGACCGTGGTACTCCTCACCGAGGGCGCGACGATCCTGACGCTGATCCATGGCGACGCGACTTACATCACAGCCGCGGGTCAGACAGCGCGTGTTGCATTGAAGTTGTGAAGCTCGGTGAGAGTCATCGACCCCTCACCCCGGCCCTTTCCCCTTGAGGGAGAGGGTTCGGGTGAAGGGTCGACGGGTCTTTCCGACGAGCGACTAAGCGGCGATCTGGAAGCCGGCCTTGGTGGCCATCTTCTTCAGGTTCTCGTAGCCCATCTTGGCATAGGTCAGCGGATGGGCCTTGGCCGGGTCCTGCTCGGCCTCGACCACCAGCCAGCCGGAATAGCCGGCCTCGTGCAGGATGTTCAGGATGGCCTGGAAATCGGTCTGGCCGTCGCCCGGCACGGTGAAGATGCCGTCCAGCACCGCGCGCAGGAAGCTCTCGTCGGTCTCGCGCGCCTTCTTCAGGATCGGTGCGCGCTGGTCCTTGCAGTGGACGTGCACGATGCGCTTCACATGGCGCTTGGCGAGGGCGATCGGATCGCCGCCGGAAAAGGCCGAATGGCCGCTGTCGAACAGCAGGCCGACCGCCTGGCCGGTATTGGCCATCAGCTTCTCGACCTCCTGGTCGGTCTCGACCACCGTGCCCATGTGGTGGTGGAACGCCATGCGCACGCCGAAATCCGCCATCTTCTCGGCGAGCTCGGTGAGCTTCTTGCCATAAGCCTTCCACTCGCCCTCGGGCAGCTTCGGCCGATTGGAGATCGGCGTGTCGATGCCGGCATGGACGTCGCCGCTGGTATCGGCATAGACCACGTACTTGCAGCCATTCGCCTTCAGGAGCTCGAGATGCGGCAGGATCTCGTCGAATTCCTGCTGCACGCCATAGGCATAGCCGTGGCCGGAATACCAGCCCGAGATCAGCGCCAGATGGTGCTTGGCCATCAGCGCCTTCATGGCATTCGCTTCCTTCGGGAACTTGCCGCCCATCTCGATGCCGGAATAGCCGGCCTGGCGCGCCTCGGAGAGGCAGGTATCGATCGGGGTATCGCCGCCCAGCTCCGGCATGTCGTCATTGGTCCAGGTGATGGGATTGATGCCGATTCTGACGCTCATGACCTCTTCCTCCAGGCTCCGGCCGCCAAAAAATTGGAGCGCTCCAATTCGCGCTGTGCCTGTCCTTTATCACAAGCGAGCCGGGTTGCTATAGAATTATTTTTCTATTATCGTGAAGATTAGAAAACACACTCTCCGGCGGGGTTCAGGGGGCCGGTTTTGGCGCTAGAGTGCCACCCCCACCTTCCCCCAACCGGAGCCCCAAAAGGGAGCCACTGGAGCAAGACCCATGACCCTGCATTTGGCCAACCATCGCAAAGGCTTCCCCGCCGGCATGACCTGGGTGACCAAGATCGATGACCCGGAGGACAATACCGGCATCGCCTTCGGCGTCTGCCGGATGAAAGCCGGCGAGACCGCCGAGCAGGTGGCGGACGGCGAGACCGCCTGGCTGCTGATGACCGGCTCGGCCGCGGTTTCGGTCGGCAATGTCACCAAGGAATGGGCGCGGCAGTCGATCTTCGACGAGAGCCCGAAATGCGTCCATGTGCCGAGCGGCACCACCGTGCGTCTGCGCGCCGAGAAGGATACCGAGTTCACCGTCTATCGCACGGCGAACAGCAAGAAGTTCGAGCCCAAGTTCTACGAGAACGTCGCCAACGAGCATCGCGGCAAGGGCCAGGTCGGCGATGCCTGCTTGCGCTTCGTGCGCACCATCTTCGACCGCAGCAATTCCGATCCCAATGCCGAGCTGGTGCTGGGCGAGGTGATCACCATGCCGGGCCGCTGGTCCTCCTACCCGCCGCACCATCATCCGCAGCCGGAGATCTATCACTACCGCTTCACCGAGCCGCAGGGCTATGGCCTCGCCGAGAACGGGCCGCAGATCTTCCGCGTGAAGAACTACGACACGGTGAAGATCTTCGACGGCAACGACCATGCCCAGACCGCGGCGCCGGGCTACGGCATGTATTACGCCTGGGTCATCCGCCACCTGCCGAACAAGCCCTACGGCATCCCCGACTTCACCGAGGAGCATAAATGGGTGATGGAGAAGAATGCCGCTTTCTGGTTCCCGGAAGAGCTGAAGGACGGGAAGTGAGCGCATGGCGGCGGCGCGGCCCCTGGACCTGATCTGCTTCGGCCGCGCCGCGGCCGATCTCTATGCCGAGCAGCTCGGCGCGCGGCTGGAGGACGTGTCCAGCTTCTCGAAATATATCGGCGGCTGCGCGGCCAACATCGCGGTCGGCACCGCGCGCCAGGGGTTGAAGTCCTCGATGCTGACCCGGGTCGGCGACGATCATATGGGCCGCTTCGTCCGCGAGACGTTGCAGCGGGAAGGCGTGGATACCGGCCATGTCTCGACCGATCCGCAGCGCCTGACCGGGCTGGTGCTGCTCGGCATCAAGGACCGCGACACCTTCCCGCTGATCTTCTACCGCGAGAACTGCGCCGACATGGCGGTCGAGGAGAACGGGTTCGACCTCTCCTACATCGCCTCGGCCAAGGCGCTGCTGGTCACCGGCACGCATTTCTCCACCGAGCACATCAACAAAGTCGGCCACCGCGCGATCGCGCTCGCCAGGCAGGCCGGCACCAAGGTGATCTTCGACATCGACTACCGCCCGGTGCTCTGGGGCCTGACCAGCCGCGGCATGGGCGAGATCCGCTACATCGCCTCCGAGAGCGTCTCCACCCATCTGCAGAAGATCGTCCCGCAGTGCGACCTGATCGTCGGCACCGAGGAGGAGCACTGCATTTGCGGCGGCTCCGACGACATCATGACCGCTTTGCGCAACACCCGCGCCCTAAGCAAGGCCGAGATCGTGGTGAAGCGCGGGCCCTTGGGCTGCAGCGTCTTCCCCGGCACGATCGGCGACACCTTGGATGACGGCATCACGGTCAAGGGCGTCACGGTCGAGGTGCTGAACGTGCTCGGCGCCGGCGACGCCTTCATGTCCGGCTATCTCCGCGGCTGGATCAACGGCGAATCCACCGAGATGGCCTGCACCTATGCCAATGCCTGCGGCGCGCTGGTCGTGTCGCGGCACGGCTGCGCGCCGGCGATGCCGTCGAAGATCGAGCTCGACGATTATCTGTCGCGCGCGGGGGACGTGCCGCGGCCCGATCTCGACGCGCGGCTCAACCATCTGCACCGCGTCACCAACCGCGCGCAACAATGGCCGCAGGTGATGGCGCTCGCCTTCGACCACCGGTCGCAATGCGAGGCTTTGGTGAAGGAAGTCGGCGCGCCGGTGTCGAAGATCGGCGAGCTGAAGGAGATCATCGCCCAGGCCGTGCTCTCGGTGGCCAAGGATTTCCCCGGCCGGGCCGGCGTTCTGGTCGATGGCCGCTTCGGGCAATCGGTGCTGGAGCATGTGACCGGCCGCGGATTGTGGATCGGCCGGCCGGTCGAGCTGCCGGGCTCGCGGCCGCTGCGGTTCGAGGCCGGGCCGAACATCGCCCAGGAGATGCGGGCCTGGCCCGCCGAGCAGACGGCGAAATGCCTGGTCTTCTACCACCCCGACGACCCAGCCGAGCTTAAGCGCGAGCAGTTGGATATGCTGTCGCAGTTGCAGGAGGCTTGCATCGGCACCGGGCATGACCTGCTGATCGAGGTCATCCCGCCGAAATCCATGCCCAGCGACGAGACCACCCTGCCCCGCGCCCTCGCCGAGATCTATGCCCACGGATTGAAGCCGGATTGGTGGAAGCTGCCGTCCATGGGCGACGAGGGCTGGCGCGGCGTGACGGCGGAGATCATGAAGCACGATCCGCATTGCCGCGGCGTCGTGCTGCTGGGGCTCGAAGCGCCCGAGGACGAGCTGGCCGCCGCCTTCAAGATCGCGCGGCATCATCCGATCTGCAAAGGCTTCGCCATCGGCCGCTCGATCTTCATGGCGCCGGCCCGCGACTGGCTGCTCGGCAAGCTCGATGCCGAGGCATTTGCGGCGAATGTCGCCGAGAACTACCGGCGCCTGATCGAGATCTGGCTCTCGCCGCAATCGGCCGCGGCGTAACATTGACTCCGGCCTCTCTTTCTTTCGTCATGGTCCGCGAAGGCGGACCATCCACGAGTTTGGAGCGGCCGGAAAGAAACTCGTGGATCCTCCGCCTTCGCGAAGGATGACGAAAAGAATAGACGGGACGAAGAATCATGACCAGCAAGCGGATCAGATTGACCATGGCGCAGGCGGTGGTGCGCTACCTCGCCGCGCAGCGCACCGAGCTCGACGGAAAAGATTCGCCGCTGGTCGCCGGCGCCTTCGCGATCTTCGGCCATGGCAATGTCGCCGGAATGGGCGAGGCTTTGGCCGCCGCCACGGAGGTGCTGCCGACCTATCGCGCCCATAACGAGCAGGGCATGGCGCTGGCCGCCATCGCCTATGCCAAGGCGAAGAACCGCAGGCAGTTCATGGCCTGCACCACCTCGATCGGCCCCGGGGCGACCAACATGATCACCGCGGCCGGTTTGGCGCATGTCGATCGCCTGCCGGTCCTGTTCCTGCCCGGCGACATCTTCGCCAGCCGCCTGCCCGATCCGGTGCTGCAGCAGATCGAGGCGTTCGGCGATCCCACCGTCAGCGTGAACGATTGCTTCCGGCCGGTCTCGCGTTTCTGGGACCGGATCATGCGGCCGGAGCAATTGCTGCAGAGCCTGCCCCAGGCGATGCGCGTGCTGACCGATCCGGCGGATTGCGGCCCGGTCACGCTCTGCATGCCGCAGGACGTGCAGACCCAGGCCTATGACTTCCCCGCCGAATTCTTCGAGACGCGGCAGCATCGCCTGCGCCGGCCGGCGCCGGATGCGAACGAGCTCGCCGATGCGGCCGCCGCGATCCGCGCCGCGAAGAAGCCGATGGTGATCGTCGGCGGCGGCGTGCATTACAGCGAGGCCTTGCCCGAGCTGAAGAGCTTCCTCGGCAAGCACGGCCTCCTGGCCTCCGAGACCCAGGCGGGCAAGGGTGCCCTCAATTGGGACGAGGCCGCCAATCTCGGCTCGGTCGGTGTCACCGGCGGCAGCGCCGCCAATGCGCTGGCGGCCGATGCCGATCTGGTGCTCGCCATCGGCACGCGGCTGCAGGACTTCACCACCGGTTCATGGAACCTGTTCAAGGCACGGCCGAAATTGGTGCAGCTCAACGTCGCCGGCTACGACGCGTGGAAGCATGGCGCGCTGCCGCTGATCGGCGATGCCAAGGTCACCCTGCCGCTCTTGAGCCAGGCGCTCGGCGGTTGGAAGGCGCCGGCGGAGCAGGCTGCACGCGGCACCGCCGAGATCGCGCGCTGGCGCGGTTCGGTCGATGCCGCCACCGCCGCGCCGAAGCAGGGCAATGCCCTGCCGAGCGACGCGCAGGTCCTGGGCGCGGTCAATCGCAAGTCGGCGCCGACCGATATCATGGTCTGCGCCGCGGGCGGCCTGCCCGGCGAGCTGCACAAGCTCTGGAAGACCCGCGATCCCAAGGGCTATCACCTGGAATACGGCTATTCCTGCATGGGCTATGAGATCGCCGGCGGGCTCGGCGTGAAGCTCGCCTACCCCGACCGGCGCGTGATCGTGCTGGTCGGCGACGGCAGCTACATGATGATGAATTCCGAGATCGCGACCTCGGTGATGATGGGCGCCAAGCTCGACATCGTGGTGCTGGACAATCGCGGCTTCGGCTGCATCAACCGCCTGCAGCAGGCCTGCGGCGGCCGGCCGTTCAACAACCTGCTGGACGATGCCTATCACAAGACGGAGTCCAACATAGACTTCGCGGCGCATGCGGCCTCGATGGGCGCCGTGGCGGAGAAGGTCGGCGGCATCAACGCGCTCGAAGCGGCGCTCGATCGGGCCAAGACCAGCGACCGCACCCATGTCATCGTGATCGACACCGATCCGATGATCACCACCAAGGAAGGCGGCGCCTGGTGGGAGGTCGCGGTGCCGGAAGTCTCGACCCGCAAGGAGGTCGAGGCGGCGCGCAAAGGCTACGAGCAGCAGGTCGCGGCGCGGGCGGGCGAGTAATACTTTGTGCACATCGAGTATGAGGCAAGACCCTCACCCCACCCTCTCCCTACGGGCGAGGGCTCCCTATAGCGCGCGCGGAGCGCGCACATGATTCCCTTCCCCCGTGGGGGGAAGGCAGGGATGAGGGTCTTGAAGCTGCCCGAGACCTATCAATTGAGGATTCAATGACCAAGAAGAGACTGGGCATCGGGCTGATCGGCGCCGGGTTCATCGGCCGCGCCCATGCTTTCGGCTATCACACCATGCCGGTGGTGTTCGCCGAGGCCGGCGCCCTGCCCGTCCTCAAGGTGCTCTGCGAATCTCCGGCGGATCGCGCACAGAAGCTCGGAGCGGAGCTCGGCTTCCCCAAGACGACGAGCGATTGGCGCGACGTGATCGCCGATCCCGAGGTCGACATCGTCGATATCTGCGCGCCCAGCAACCTGCACCGCGAGATCGCGCTCGCCGCGATCGCAGCCGGGAAGCATCTCTATTGCGAGAAGCCCGTGGGTCTCTCCGGTGCGGAATCGACCGAGATCGCCGCCGCTGCCGCC
>DASZYM010000210.1:0-21015 GCA_035545355.1 Dongiaceae bacterium | reverse complement strand
CGCCAGCTCATCAGCCTCTATGGCGACAACCTGCAATTCCTGGTGCCGCGCTACCTCGAGCAGAGCATGGAGAGCTTCGCCAAGAACCAGGAGCAGATGCGCGGCTACATGAAGGACAGCTTCGGGGGCATGTTCCCGATGGACCGCTTCGAGGAGATGTCGAAGCAGAACATGGCCTTCTTCGAGCAGGCGATGCGGATGTGGAATCCGTTCAAGGCCGGCATGCCCGGCGCGGCCGCTGCGCCGGCCGGCAATGCGAGCGCCGCGCCCAAGGCAGCCGAGGCGCCGTCCGCCGACGAGATCAACGATCTGAAGGCGCAGATGTCGGCGCTGCAGCGCCAGATCGAAGCGCTGACCAAGGCCGCCGGAGGCAAGGGCGAGTAGCCGCCGACGTTCCGCCATGTCCAGCGTCAAGATCGACGACACCAATTTCTGCTATCAGCTCGACGGGCCGGAGGATCGGCCGCTGGTCGTGCTGAGCCACGCGCTCTCGGTCAGCCATAAGATGTGGGTCCTCCAGATCCCGGCGCTGGCCAAGCATTATCGCGTCCTCTCCTACGACATGCGCGGCCACGGGTTCACCGATGCGACCGGCGAGGACCTGACCCGCGGCTACACGCTGGAGCAGATGGCCGACGACGTCGCCAACCTCGCGTCGAAGCTCGGGCACAGCCGGTTCCATTTCGTCGGCCTCTCGATCGGCGGCATGATCGGCCAGGTGCTGGCATTGCGGCATCGCAAGATGATCGACCGCCTGGTGCTCTGCTGCTGCGGCACCGGCAAGGCGAACGCGGATCAGCAGAAGATGTGGGACGACCGCGTCACCGCCATCATGAAGGATGGCGCGGCGGGACAGGTCGAGGGCACGCTCGCCCGCTGGTTCTCGCCGGAATTTCGCGCCGCCGAGCCGCAAATCGTAGACTCTATCGCCGAGCAGATCCGCGCCACCGAAAGCTCGGGCTATATCGGCGCGGCGCTGGCGATCAAGCGCATGGATATTCCGGCGGCGCAGCTCGAGACCCTGCGCCTGCCGACGCTCTGCATCGCCGGCGAGAAGGATCCCGGCGCCACGGTCGCGGCGGTCGGCACCCTGCGCGACCGCATCCAGGGCGCGCGTCTTGCGGTGATCGAGGGCGGCTATCATCTCTGTAATGTCGAGAAGCCGCACGAGTTCAACGAAGCCGTGCTCGGTTTCCTGCTGGAAGGCGATGCCGACTGAAGACGAGATCGACGAGCAGGAATACGGCCTCACCATCGACCGCGACCTGATCGAAAGCCGGCGTGTCGTGCCGCCACCGGGGCAAGAGCTCCGGGTCTTCGCCTATGGCTCGCTGATGTGGCGCCCGGACTTTCCCTATATCGACCTCGCGCCGGCCATGCTGCACGGCTATCACCGCGCCTTCTGCATCCGCTCGACCCATTACCGCGGCACCCGCGAGAAGCCGGGCCTCGTGCTCGGCCTCGACCGCGGCGGCATGTGCCACGGCCGCATGTTCCGCGTCGCGGCGCAGCACGCGCCCGAGGTCGCCGAGGTGCTGCATGCGCGAGAGATGGTGACCGGCGTCTATGAGCCGCGCTGGCTCAAAGTCCGCCTCGCAGCAGGGACATTAACCACGGCATTGGGTTACGTCGCCGACCGCAAGCACCCGCAATACGCAGGGAAGCTCGCGGTCGCCGAAGTGGCGCGGCGGATCCGCAGCGCCAGCGGCCGCAGCGGCAGCAATATCGATTACCTGAAGAACACCGTGCGTCACCTGGAGGATATGGGTATTCACGAGGGCAACCTGCACCAGGTGTTGCGGCAGGTGGAGCAAGGGCAGTAGAGTGCCCGCCCATGTCCAGATGGCTCGAGGGCTTGGAAGATCGCCTTGAGGCCGCCGCCGGCCTGGCGGCGCGGTTGGACGTGATGCTCGAGGCGCTCGAGGAGCGCGGCTTCACCTCGCTCAGCTACGACTACACGCCGGTCCCGGCGACGCCCGACGGCATCCTCATCAGCCCGAGCCTGCTCGAAGTCCGCAACATCGATCCGGACATGCCGGAGCTCTGGTGCAGCGGCGGTTTCTGCCAGATCGATCCGATGCAGGAGCTCTCGGTCAAATCCTCGACGCCGTTCATGTGGTCCTGTCGCCGCGACGGCGGCAATCCGGAGGAGAACGCGCTGGTCGGCGTGGTCGGCGAGCGCCACCAGCCGGTGATCCACTATCTGAAGGACACGCGGATGACCATCGGCATCAGCGTGCCGATGCGCCTCGCCAATGGCGGGCTCGCGACCTTCAACAGCGTCCGCATCGATCCCGAGCCCGGTTTCGAGAAGGATGCGCACCGGCATCTGCGCGAGATCGCGCTCGCCGGCTACGTGTTCCACAACGCGGCGCTGGGGACCTACGATGCCGATGCCTTGGCGACCCGCCACGTGAAGCTCAGCCCGCGCGAGCGCGAGTGCTTGAAGCTCTGCGCCCAGGGCCTCACCGCCAAGCAGATCGCGTTCCGCCTGGATCGCTCGCCGGCGACCGTGATGCTGCATCTGAAATCCGCGACAAGAAAACTCGGCGCCCGCAACCGCGTGCAAGCAGTCGCAAGGGCGGCGCATTACCGTCTGCTCGACGGGGCTTGCTGAACGATACCGTCATGCCCGGACGTGATCCGGGCATCTCGTGCCGCGCGGAGAAAGATCCCGGGTCAAGCCCGGAGATGACGTGCCGAGGGCACGTACCTTGCCGCCCTTCCGACCGATCACTATGCTCCGCCCGCAATCGAGGCGCGGGACCATGTTCGTCAACCAAGAGCATCCGAAGAGTTCCTACTACGCCGCGACCGCGAATCCGTTCGCGGCGCTGCCACGGCTGACGGAATCCCTCACCACCGATGTCTGCGTGGTGGGAGGCGGGCTGACCGGCCTCTCCGCCGCGCTCAACCTCGCCGAGCGCGGGTTCAAGGTGGTGCTGCTCGAAGCCAATCGCATCGCCTGGGGCGCCTCTGGGCGCAATGGCGGGCAGATCAATACCGGCTTGCGCAAATCGCCGCAGGAGCTGATCGCGCGCTTCGGCAAGCAGCGCGGACGCGCTTTGTTCGATCTCGCCGAGGAGGCGCGTGCGATCATCTGGGAGCGCGTCGCCCAGCATGGCATCCAATGCGACCTGCGCGACGGCAACATGCTGCTCGCCTCCAAGCCCGGCGATCTGCCTTGGATGGAAGAGGAGATCGCCTGCTTCGAGCGCGAGATGGATTACCACAAGGCGAGGCTGCTCGACCGCAATGCGATCCGCGGCGAGATCGCCAGCGACCTCTATCACGGCGGCATCAAGGATAGCGGCGGCGGGCATCTGCATCCCTTGAACTACGCCCTCGGCCTCGCCGAAGCGGCGAAGGCAGCCGGCGTGCGGATGTTCGAGCATTCCGTCGCCACCAGAATCGACGACCAGGGCGGCAAGGTCACGGTGACCACCGCCGCCGGCAGGGTCGAGGCGAAATACGCGGTGCTCGGCTGCAACGCCTATCTCGGCGACCTCGCGCCGAAAATCGCCGGCAAGATCATGCCGATCGCGAATTTCGTCATCACCACCGAGCCGATGCCGGAGGCCGAGGCGCGCGCGCTCATCCCCAGTGGCGCCTGCGCCTGCGACACCAAGTTCGTCGTCTCCTATTACCGTGTCACGGCCGACAACCGCATGCTGTTCGGCGGCGGCGAGCGCTACACGACCGAAGAGCCGGCGGACATCCCCGCTTTCGTGAAGCCCTATATGCTGAAGGTCTTCCCGCAACTGGCATCGAAGCGGATCGAATACGGCTGGGGCGGCATGCTTGCGATCACCATGCTGCGCCTGCCGCATCTGGGACGCACCGGCAACGTGTTCTACGCCCAGGGCTATTCCGGCATGGGTGTCGCCATCACCGGGATCGCCGGCAAGCTGATCGCCGAGGCCATGGCCGGCACCGCCGAGCGGTTCGACGTCTTCGCCAAGATCCCGCACCAGACCTTCCCCGGCGGCACCCTGCTCCGCCACCCGCTGCTGGTTCTGGCGATGCTGTGGTATGTCTTGCGGGACAAGCTGTAGATTTCAGACCGTCATCGCCGGGCGTGACCCGGCGATCTCGTGCAGTCGGATGAAGACCCCCGGATCAAGTCCGGGGATGACGTATCGTAATGGAGCCAGTGATGCGCATCTTGATTCTCGGCGCCGGAGGGGTCGGCGGGTATTTCGGCGGACGACTGGTCGAAGCCGGCGCCGACGTCACCTTCCTGGTGCGCTCGGCGCGCCAGGAGCTGCTGCGCCGGGCCGGGCTCGTCATCCGCAGCCCCATGGGCGACGCCCAGCTCGAAGTGCGCACCATCGCGCCCTACGAGACGGACGATCGCTTCGACATCGTGGTCATCGCCTGCAAGGCCTATGACCTCGCCGGCACCGAGCCGATGCTGCAGCCGCATCTCGACCACGGCGCATTGCTGCTGCCGCTGCTGAACGGCATGGCGCATATCGACTGGGCGCGCGACCGCTTCGGTCACGGCCGCGTGGTGGGCGGCGTCACGCTCTGCTCCACCACGATCAATGCCGCGGGCGAGATCGTGCATCTCAACGACACGGCGCAGCTCGTCTTCGGCAGCATGGCCGATCAGCCAAACCACAGCGAGGTCGATCCGGTGCTGGACGCGCTGCTGGCCACCTGTAAGCCGGCGAAGTTCGCCAGCAAGCGGGTCGATCCGATCGACCAGCCGCTCTGGGACAAATGGGTGCTGCTGGCGACGCTCGCGGGCATGACGACATTGATGCGCGCTTCGGTCGGCGACATCATCGCCACCAAGGAAGGCAACGAGCTGATGGCGGAGTTCCTGGCCGAGACCACCGCCGTTGCCACGGAATCCGAGTTTCCGCCGGCGCCGGAAAGCCTGGCGCGCATGCGCAAGCTGCTGTTCGAGCCGGGCTCGACCTTCACCGCCTCGATGCTGCGCGACATGGAGGCGAACGGCCCGACCGAGGGCGAGCACATCATCGGCGACATGTACCACCGCGCCCGTGACATGGGGCTCGATGCGCGCCTGCTGCGCATCGCCTATTGCCACCTGCAGGCCTATGAGACGCGCCGGAAGCGGGAAGGCTAAGTCGGATCCCCAGGCCAAGCCCGGAATGACGACCGAGTCTAATGCAACGGGGTCAGTCTTGCGGCCGCGTGCTCTGCAGCGACGGCCGCTGTGAAAACGCCGCGTACCAGGTCGCGAGACTCGGATGCTTCTGGCGCCAGTTCTCGTGGGCGAAGCGGAAGTCGAGATAATCGAGCATGATCGCCGCCGTCAGCGTGCCGAGATCGACCGCGTCGCCGAAACCCCGCGCATCGCGCTCCAGGGCGGCGAGGCCCTGGTCCATTTTCAGCTTCTGCTTCGCGTCCCATTCGGTCGAGCGCAAGGTCTCCGGCCGCTGCGTTTCATAGCGGCGCAGGATCGCCGCATCGAGAATGCCGTCGCAGAGCGCCTGGCGCGCCAGCACCGCCCAGCGCTTGGGACCCGATGCCGGGATCAGCTTGCCGCCCTTGCGCTGGTCGAGATATTCGCAAATGACCTTGGAATCGATCAGCCTGGTGCCGTCTTCCAGCACCAGCGCCGGGATCTTCTGCAGCGGATTGTCGGCGCCGAGTGCCGGATCGCTGGTGACCGTCTTCACCCGCTCGATCTCGCTGTCCTGGCCGGTCTCGATCGCGGTCACCACCGCCTTGCGCACGAACGGGCTGGTGGTGGAGTGACGAAGCTTCAGCATTGTGTTTCCCCTGGATGCAGACTTGCTCCCGCCCCCTCCCTTCCCCGGCGCGGGGAAGGGAGCAGGCAGCGGGTCAGAACTTGTCCTTGGCGGCGCGGATGGCGCCGAAGATCTCGTGGTTCGGGCGACCCTCGCCGCCGAAGCGCTGCTTCAAGGCCGGCTGGTCAGCGCGCAGGAACGGGTTGAGCTTCTTCTCTTCGGCGAGCACTGCCGGGATCGTCGGCTTGCCCTCGGCGCGGATGCGCTGCACCTCGGCCTGGCGGCGCCAGAGCCCGTCATTGCCGGGATCGGCATCGACCGCGAAGCGCAGATTGGCCTCGGTGTACTCATGGCCGCAATAGATCCTGGTGTCGTCGGGCAGCGCCCGCAGTTTCAACAGCGAGTTCCACATCGTTTCCGACGAGCCTTCGAACATGCGGCCGCAGCCATAGGAGAACAGCGTGTCGCCGCAGAACAACGCCTTGGAATCTGGGAAGTAGAAGGCGATATGCCCCTTGGTATGTCCCGGGATGAACAGCACCTGCGCCGGGTGGGCGCCGAACTGGAAGCCGGATTGCTCATCGACCGCGATGTCGATGCCGGGGATCCGGTCCTTGTCATAGGCCGGGCCGACGATCTTCGCCCCGGTCTTCTCCTTGATGCCGAGATTGCCGCCGCAATGGTCGTTGTGGTGATGCGTGTCCAGGACATAGCCGATGCGCCAATCCATCCGCCGCGCCGCCTGCAGCGCCGGCTCGGCCTCGGACGGGTCCACGATTCCGGTCGCCCCGGTGTCGAAACAATGGATCAGATAGGCGTAGTTATCCTTGAGCATGGGAACGAGAACGATCTGGAGCGGGCGTTCGGGCATTGGTGGACCTCGGGTGAACCTCGACAGGCGGGCCCCGCTGGACCGGATGGGGCTGGACCGGATGAGGGCAAACCTTAACAGGCGTTATGGCATAATCAACTTTCAGGACTTAAAATCGGGCCATGTGGCAAGACGTCGTCGATCTCCATGATTTCTACCAGACGCCGCTGGGCGGAGTGACGCGGCGTGTGCTGATGGCGCGCATCCGGGCGCTCTGGCCGGATCTGCGCGGCCAGTCGCTGCTGGGCCTGGGCTTCGCGACCCCCTATCTGCCCCCCTTCACCGGCGAGGCGGAGCGGGTGCTGGCGCTGATGCCGGCGGGCCAGGGCGTCATCCACTGGCCGGAGGACGGCAAGAGCCTGGTCACCTTCGCCGACGAAACCGAGCTGCCGTTCCAGGATTTCTCCATCGACCGCGTGTTGATGGTGCATGCGCTGGAATCCTCGGAGCATCCCGGCGACATGCTGCGCGAGGCCTGGCGCGTGCTCTCGGGCGGCGGCCGGCTGATGGTCGTGGTGCCGAACCGGCGCAGCCTCTGGTCGATGACCGAGCGCACCCCCTTCGGCTTCGGCCAGTCCTATTCCGCGGGCCAGCTCTCCAAGCTGTTGCGCAGCGTCTCCTTCACGCCGCTGCAGACGGCGCGCGCCTTGCACTTCCTGCCCTGGCGTTCGCGGGCCTGGCTGTCGGCGGCACCCGGCTGGGAGCGCTTCGCCGTCTCCTGGGTGCCGGGCCTCGCCGGCGCGGTGATCATCGAGGCGACGAAGCAGCTCTACGGCGCGCAGCCGGTGAAGGCACAGCGCCGCGGCAAGCCGGTGCTGGTGCCGCTGCCCCATGTCGCGACCGGCCGGATCGTGCCGCTGCGCCGCGAGCGGCCGCGCCAGATCTGACGCGGCGTTCGCGCGGGGCTCAGCCGCCGTAGAACACCTTCTCGCCGAGATCCTTCATCTCCAGGATCGCCGCATCCGGCCGCCCGGCCGGCGCCTGCATGACATGCGCGTCCACCACCTCCGCGACGAAGATGCGGTGATCGCCGCGCTCCACGATCTCCAGCAGCTTGCATTCGATTGCGGCGGGCAGCCCCGTCAGGATCGGCGCGCCGGTCGAGCCGGCGCGGAACGGCTGGCCGCTGATCTTGTCGCCCTCGACCTGGGCCGGCTTGAAGAAGGCGAAGGCGGCGCCCTGCTGCCCCTTGCCCAGCATGTTGAGCGCGAAGGCCCCCGCTTCCTTGGCGACCGCATAGGCGCCGGAATCGACTTTGACTCCGACGACGACGATCGGCGGCGCGAAGGCGGTCTGCGTCACCCAATTCACGGTCGCGGCCGCAATGCCGTCTTTTCCCTTCGCAGTCATGACATAGAGACCATAGGGGATCATGCGCAGAGCGGTCTTTTTGACTTCGGCGTCCATGGCGTGCTCCTGTAGACTGATCGTGCGGGGCTGACCTTCGGGCGCAACGTGGCAGAGCCGCCCGGGTGAATCAACAGAGACCGAGCGAGCAGGACGAGGGATGACCTATCGGATCGATCCGGCGACCGACCGCCAATACATCGAGGAGTTCCGCAAGCGGCCGATCGGGCATCACAGCCCCGGCCTCGCGCGGCTCCTCACGGTGATGCGCCAGGATCCGAGCGGGCGGCAGGTGATCCTGATCTGCCGCCGCCCGTTCCGCGAATGGGTGCTGGGCGAGATGCCGGCCAGGCGCGAAGACCCGATCGCGATCGAGGACGGTCCGGTCTTCACCAGCCGCGAGGAAGCCGAGTGGGAGGTGTTCCGCCGGCGCTGGCAGAAGCTCACCGGCGAAGCGATCAACCTGCCCTACCGAGAGTAATCGATGCTGAAGATCCTGGGTTATCCGGACCGCTACAGCGTGGCCCCGGGCGAGGAAATCGCGTTCAAGGTCTCGCTCGAGGAAGGCACGCATTTCGAGTCCCGCGTGGTTCGCGTCGTCCATGGCGATGCCAATCCGGCCGGGCCTGGATTGAAGTTCCGCCACGTCCCGACCGGCGCGGACGGCCGTCGCGCCGGCAAGCCGCAGCGGATCGATGCCGGCTCCTACATGATCGTCGAGAGCGCGTCCGCTCTGGCCGAGCGGCCATTCACCTTCTTCGCAATGGTCTGGCCGACCTTGCCCGAGCGTGACGATCAGACGCTGCTGGCGCAATGGGACCCCAAGACCAACCGCGGCTTCCGCATCTGGCTCAGCCTCGGCCGGCTGGCGGTCAGCGTCGGCGACGGCCGCAAGATCGTCAGCGTGTGGACCAGCGCGAAGATGCTGGTCCGGCAATGGTACTCGGTCGTCGTCGCGATCGATCCCGCGGCGCGGAGTGTCACCTTCGATCAGGTTCCGATCGGGCGGTATGCGCAGACCGACGACCGGGTTCATCTCGAGGCGACGCTCGAAATCGCGCCGCCGCCGGTGGAGTCACCGATCACCCTGGCCGGCTGTCCGCAGGCGGACGGCACGGTCGGCGGCCATTTCGACGGCAAGATCGACGGGCCGATGCTCTGCGAAGGCGTGCGTCCGGCGGACCTGCACCGCGTCCTGCTGGAGGCCGACCCGGTCACCAATGCGCCGAAGATCATCGCGCGCTGGGATTTCTCCAAGGAGATCGAGACCACGCGCGCCGTCGATCTCGGGCCGTCGCAGCTCCACGGCGCCCTGAAGCAGCTTCCGACCCGCGCGATGAAAGGCTGGAACTGGACCGGCGAGGAGCACAACTGGCAGCGCAAGCCGGAGCATTACGGCGCGATCCATTTCCATCATGACGACGTCTACGACGCCGGCTGGGAAACCTCGGTCGCGGTCACAATTCCCGAGGACATGCCGAGCGGGCCCTATGCGCTGCATGTGACCTGCGGCGAGAGCGGGCCCGAGGCGACGCGGGAATCCTACATCGCCTTCTTCGTGCGCCCGCCCCGGCTATCGACTCCCCGCGTCAACGGCGCGCGCAGGACGCGGCCGGACGTGGCGGTGCTGGCGCCGACCTGCTCCTATCTCGCCTATGCCAACCACGCCGAGCACATCACGGCGCGCGGCGCCGAGCTGGTGATGGGCCGGCTGCTGCAATTCGGCCATATCGATCTCTACATGTACGACCATCCCGAGCTCGGCGGCTCGCTCTACGACCGGCATCTCGACGGATCGGGCGTCGCCTATACCAGCCGCCTCAGGCCCAATCTCAACTGCGCGCCCTGCTATCATTCCTGGCTCGGCGGGCATGGCTCGGCGCTCTACCAGTACAATGCCGATACCCATCTCTTCGACTGGCTGGACCACCAGGGCGTCGATTACGACCTCATCACCGACGAGGATCTGCACGAGGACGGGCTCGATCTCATCCGCGACTACCGTGTCATCCTGACCGGCACCCATCCCGAATACCATTCGACGCCGATGTGGGATGCGATGAAGGCCTGGATCGACCGCGGCGGGCGCCTCATGTATCTCGGCGCCAATGGCTGGTACTGGCGCATCGCCTTCCACCAGACGCTCCCCGGCGTGTTCGAGCTCAGGCGCGCCGAGGACGGCATTCGCACCTGGGAGGCCGAGCCCGGCGAGTATTATCATTCGTTCAACGGCGAATATGGCGGGCTCTGGCGCCGCATCGGCCGCGCGCCGAACGTGATGGCCGGCGTCGGCTTCATCGCCCAGGGCTTCGACCTCTCCTCGTACTACCGCCGCGCGCCGGATGCCGAAAATCCCCGCGCCGCCTTCATCTTCGACGGCGTGAAGGACGAGATCATCGGCGATTTCGGCCTGATCGGCGGCGGCGCCGCGGGGATCGAGCTCGATTGCATCAATACCGCGCTCGGCTCGCCGCCCAACACGCTGCGCCTCGCCTCTTCGGAGAACCACACGCCGCTGATCCTGCTGGTGAACGAGGAGTTCGGCGTGGTGCCGCCCAATCCCGGCGGCGATCTCAACCCGCGGGTGAAGGCGGACATGGCCTTCTTCGAGACGCCGGCGGGCGGCGCGGTGTTCTCGACCGCGTCGATCGCCTGGTGCGGCTCGCTCTCGCATAACGGCTATCAAAACAACGTGTCCAGGATCACCGGCAACGTGTTGCGGCGTTTTCGGGACCCCAAACCGTTCCCGACCGGATAGACTGCCGCCCTTCGATGACCCGCTCGGAGATGCCCCATGCCGAGTTTGAGGATTGTCGCCGCCCTGCTCGCTCTCCTGCTCTGCTCCTCCGCGCAGGCCCAGGATGACGGCCTCAACGTCGACCTCGCGCTGGTGCTGAGCGCCGATGCATCCGGCAGCATCGACGAGAAGGAGTTCGCCCTGCAGCGCGAAGGCATCGCCGGCGCGATCAGCGATCCCGCGGTCTTCGCCGCGATCAAAGGTGGGCGCTACGGGCGCATCGCCGTCACGCTGGTCGAATGGGGCACGCCCGGCGCGCCGGTCCAGGTGGTGCGCTGGCACATCATCGGCAGCACCGAGCGCGCGGAGGATTTCGCCATGGACGTGCGCCGCGCGCCGCGGGCGCCGCAGAGCTATAACGCGATCGGCGACGGCATGGCGCTCGGCATGGCGCTCATCCAGGGCTGCGGCTGCCGGCCGACGCGCAAGGTGATCGACGTTTCCGGCGACAATCCGGACATGCGCAGCAACGTGCCGTCGACCGCGGCGCGCGACCAGGCGGTGAAGGCCGGCATGACCGTCAACGCGCTCGCGATCCTGAACGACGACCGCAAGGGACCGAACGGCCAGCCCTGGCTAGTCGAGGTCTATCAGCGCGAGGTGATCGGCGGCCCGGGCGCCTTCGTCATCCCGGCGCAGACCCGCGCCGATTTCGACCGCGCCCTCCGCCAGAAGCTGATCCAGGAGATCGCCAGCCGGTGACGGCTACTTCTTTGCCAACTGCTTCCTCAGTTCCAGCAGCTCGCGGCGGCGCTCCTCGCCGACCGCCGGATAGGACATCTTCAACCCCTCCAGCGTCTCCAGGATCACCTCGGAGACGAAGAGCCGCGCATTCTTCTTGTCGTCGGCCGGGATGGCGTACCAGGGCGACGCCTCGGTCGAGGTCGCGGCGAGGCAGTCCGCATAGGCCTCCATGTACTTGTCCCAGTAGCCGCGCTCCTGGAGGTCGGCGGCGCTGAACTTCCAGTTCTTCTCCGGCTCGTCGATCCGGTCGAGGAAGCGCTTGCGCTGCTCGTCCCTGGAGAGATGCAGGAAGAACTTCACGATCCGCGTGCCGTTGCCGTAGAGATGCCGCTCCAGATCGGCGATCGAGCGGTAGCGCTCCTTCCAGATGCCGTCGGCCTGGCGCGGCAGGTCGGGCAGGCCCTCGCTCGCCAGGATGTCCTTGTGCACGCGCACGATCAGCACTTCCTCGTAATAGGAGCGGTTGAAGATGCCGATCCGGCCGCGCTCGGGCAGATCCCGGGTCGTGCGCCAGAGGAAGTCGTGCTGCAGCTCGGCCGGGCTCGGATGCTTGAAGCTGAAGACCTGGCAGCCCTGCGGGTTGACGCCTGACATAACATGCCGGATCGCGCCGTCCTTGCCCGCCGCATCCATCGCCTGGAAGATCAGCAGCACCGCATAGCGGTTGGAGGCATAGAGCATCCGCTGCAGCTCGCTCAGGCGCTCGACATGATCCTTGAGGATCTTCTTGTAGTCGCCCTTGGACTCGTAGACCGGATCGACCGCGGTCGGCCGCTTGCCGAGATCGACCTTCTCGTTCTCGCGGATCCGGAACCGGTCGACGGCGATCTTCATGGCGAGGCTCCTGCAGTTCTCGCGGCAGGCTAGCCCGGAAGCGCGCGGGACCGCTAGGGCGCCGACAAGGCGGCGCGGCGGCGTTCCAGGAAGTCGCGCAAGGCGGGATCGGTCTCCAGGCCGATCGCCAGCGCATAGGCCTGGTCCGCCCGCTCGCGGTCGCCGAGCCTCGCCAGCAGCGCCGCCCGTGCCGCCCAATAGGGCTGGTATTCGGCGATCCTGGGATCGGCCGCGATCGCATCGAGCGCCGCGAGGCCCGCGGCCGGCGACTGCGCCTCGGCGATCGCGGCGGCGCGGTTGACCGCGACCACCGGCGACCCGGTCATCTGCAGCAGCGCCTCGTAGAGCGTCACGATGGCGGGCCAGTCGGAGCGGCCGAGGTGACGGCGCGCGGCATGGGCCGACTGCACCGCCGCCTCGAGCTGGAAGCGTCCGATCGACCGCAGCACCTGGGCCCGCGCCAGCACGGCATCGGCCTCGGCGATCAGCGCCTTGTTCCAGCGCCCGATATCCTGCTCGCCGAGCGGCACGTAGCGGCCGGCTTCATCCCGCCGCGCGCCGCGCCGCGCCTCGGCATGCAGCATCAGCGCCAGCAATCCGAGCGCCTCCGGCGCGTCCGGCAGCAGCTCGGCGACCAGCCGCCCGAGCCAGATCGCCTCGCCGGCAAGATCGCGGCGCTTGGGATCGGCGCCGGCGGGATCGGCCCAGCCCTCGGCGAAGGTCGCATAGATGGCGTCGAGCACCGCATCCAGCCGCTCCGCCAGCGCCTCGCGCTCCGGCACGCGGAAGGGGATGCCGGCCTCGCGGATCTTGGTCTTGGCGCGCACCAGGCGCTGCGCCATGGTCGCCGGCGCCACCAGGAAAGCGGAGGCGATCGCCGCGGCGTCGAGGCCGAGCACGCATTGCAGGATCAAGGGCGCGCGCACTGCGGCGTCGATCGCTGGATGCGCGCAGGCGAACATCAGCGCCAGGCGCCGGTCGGGAATCTCCCTGCGCTCCTCGGCCGCTTCGGCGAGCTCGGCGACGATCATCGCGAGATGCGTCTCGCCGGCCGCCGCACTCTTGCGCCGGCGCCGGGCATCGATCGCCTTGCGCCGCGCCGCGGTCAAGAGCCAGGCCTCCGGCTGGCGCGGCACGCCGCTCTTCGGCCAGTCGGCGAGGGCGCGGGCAAACGCCTCGGCGAGCGCATCCTCGGCCGCGGCGACGTCGCGGGTCTGCGCCGCGAGATACGCGAGCAGCTTGCCATAGCTGCGCCGCGCCGCCGTTTCCGCGGCGGCGCGCGCCTCGTCTTCCGCTCCGGTGATCGAATCCGGGCTCAACCGGCCTGCATGCTCCAAAGCGGCCGCACCTCGATCGTGCCATGCGCGGCGCCCGGGCAGCGCGCCGCCCAGGACAAAGCCGCGTCGAGGTCCGGCACGTCGATCATGTAATAGCCGGCAAGCTGCTCCTTGGTCTCGGCATAGGGTCCGTTCAGAACTTTGGTCTTGCCGTCGGCGACCTTGACCGAGGTCGCGGTGCTGGTGGGCTGCAGCCGGTCGCCGCCGAGAATGACGCCCGCTTTCTTCAACGCCTCGGTATAGGCCATGTAGGGCGCCGACATCTGGGCGACCCCGACTTCCTTGGCCACCTGCGCGCCTTTCACCTCGTCCACATAGATCAGCAGCATGTATTTCATGGCTTCGGGTCCTTTTCCTTTCGGCCGGGCAGTATGCTCCGACAGAACCGTGACGCGCGACCGCCATCGATTTCGACAGGCTCTCGGCCGGTCTGCAATTGTTCCTGCCGAAAGCCCCGGCAGGCGTGCTACGAACGCGCGCCGAAGCGCTGGCAAAGCTCAGGTAGAACCAGCGCGGAGCAGAACGGAGCGTGCTCGTTCCGCAGACTCGCTGGCATTCCCTCTCCCCGACGGGGAGAGGTCACCGATTGGATGTCGCTTACGCCGCTTCGTCGCTCGCCGGGATCAGGATGCGGGTGCGGACGCCCCGATGCGCCTCGTCGCGCACGATGCTCGCGCGGAGCTTCTGCGCCATCATGCCGATGATGCGCTCGCCGAGCCCGCCGCCTTTGGCGGCGCCGCCGGGCTGCAGGCCGATGCCGTCATCCTCGACGGTGAGTTCCAGCGCGTCGTCGGGCGCGCGCCGGCAGAAGATGCGGACCTGGCCGGGCTGCCCTTCGGGATAGGCGTATTTGAGCGCGTTCAGCACCAGCTCGGTCACCATGGTGCCGATCGAGACCGCGCGGTCGGTGGTGGTGGCGACCGGATCGGCCTTCACCACCAGCTCGGCGCTGGATGCGGTCTGCCCGACCGCCTGCCGCAGGTCGCCGATCAGGTTCTCCAGATAGTGCGCGAGATCGACCGAGCGCACGTCGGACGCCGAATAGAGCTGGCGATGCACGTGGCCGATCGCGCCCACCCGGGCCATGGCGTTGGACAGCGCCGCCTTGGCGTCGGCATTGGTGGCGGCGTTGACCTGCAGCCTCAGGAACGCGTTGACCAGTTGCAGGCTGTTGGCGATGCGATGGTTGATCTCGTGGATCAGCACTTCGCGCTCGGCGGCCAGGTTCTCGAACCGGTCGCGCGAGGCGCGCAGCTCCGCCTCGGCCGCCTCCCGGGCGCGTTTCAGCTCGCGCTGCTCGATCGCGCCGGCGACCGCGGCGCGCAGCAGCGGCAGGAAATCGGCGCTCGCCTCCTTGATCACGTATTCGGTGGCGCCGGCCTTGAGCGCCGCGACCGCGACCCGGCCCTCGGATTCGCCGGTCACGTAGATCACCGGCGGCGGATCTCCGAGCGCGAAGATCTGCTCCAGGGTCGCGAGGCCGTCCTGGCCCGGCATGTGGTGGTCGAGGACGATCGCGTCGTAGCGCGTCGCCTGCGCCTTGGCGATCCCGTCGGTGCCGGACTGCGCCATGTCGACCAGGTAGGAGCCGCGCTCGAAATCCTTCTGGACGATGCGGCAGAGCCCCTCGTCGTCGTCGATATAGAGCAGGCGGCGGGGTGTTGCGTGCATCAGCCGACTTCCGGAACCTTCACCACGGTGAAGAACAGGCCGAGTTGGCGGATCGCCTCGGCGAAATTCTCGTAGTTGACCGGCTTGGTCACGTAGACGTTGCAGCCCAGATCGTAGCAGCGCTGGATCTCGGTCTTGTCGTCGGTGGTGGTCAGCACCACGACCGGGATGCGCTCGGTCTGCGAGGTCTCCTTGAGGCGCCTGAGGATATCGACGCCGGACATGTCGGGCAGATTGAGGTCGAGCAGGACCAGGTAGCCCTTGCCCTTCTCCAGCCCGCATTTGCCGGCGCCGCCGATGAAATAGTCCAGCGCCGGCCGGCCGCTGGAGAACGGCACGATCTCGTTGTTGATGCCCGAGCGCCGGATGTTGCGCTCGATCAGGCGCGCGTGGCCCTCGTCGTCCTCGATCATCACGATGGTCACGGGGACCTGGCTGTTCATGCTGCTGCTCCTTTCGCGGCGGACGCGCTTTTGCTCGAGGCGGATTGGCGCGCCATCCAGAGTTTCGAGAGTGTGAGGGTGAAGACCGTGCCGCCGCCGGGATTGTCGGCGACGCCGAGCGCGCCGCCGATGCGCCGCGCGAGGCCGCGGGCATGGGCCAGGCCGATCCCTTCGCCGGGCCGGTCCTGCGGGCCGGCGCGCCGGAACAGCTCGAACACCCGCTCGCGGTCCTTGGGATCGATGCCCCGGCCGTTATCGGCGATGCTGATGCGGTGGCTGGTCGGCGTCTCCTCGGCTTTGACCGAGATCCGCCCGGGCACGTCGCGCCGCAGATACTTCACCGCATTGTCGATCAGGTTGGAGATGATCTGTTCCAGCGCCATGCGGTCGCTGGTGATCGTCGGCAGCTCGCCGATCACGAGCTCGGCGCCGGATTCCTTCAGCCGGTGCCGGAAGTCGGCGGCGATCACCTCGACCAAGTCGTTGAGATCGATGCGCCGGACCGCAAGCTCGCGGCGGCCGGCCCGCGAGAGCTTCAGGATGGCGTTGATCAGCCCGTCCATCTTGGCGATCGAGGTCTTGATGAAATGGATCGCCTCGTCGAAATCGCCGCGTAGCTCGACGAGCCGGCGATCCTCCTCGCTGGCCGGCGGCCCCTGCGCCTCGGCCGGCGCCGGCTGGCGGAACAGGCTCTCGCGCAGCGCCTCGAGCTCGCTGGTGAAGCCCATGATGTTGACCAGCGGCGATCGCAAGTCATGGGTGACGACATAGGCATAGCGCTGGATCTCGGCATTGGCGTCCTCGAGATCGGCGGTGCGCTCGGCGACCCGCGCTTCGAGCTCGGCGTTGAGCGCACGCACCTCCCGCTCGCTCGCCTGGATCTGCCGCGTATTGCGCTGGAACAGCAGGAACGCGCCATAGGCCAAAGCCGAGATCAGAACCACGCCCGCCAGGTTGACCGCGAACAGCGCGACATCGGTGCGGTCCGACGACCGCCGCGCGGCATCGACGGTCGCCGATTCCTCGGCGAGGATCTGCTCCAGGTTCTCGACGATCTGCTGCGTCAGCGCGAGGCCCTCGTCGGTGGCGACGAGCGCGAGCGCCTCCTGGTGCCGGTTGGTGAGTTCGAGATCGATGGTCTTGCCGAGCTCCGCGAGCTTGGCCTCGATCAGGCTGCGCAGCGCGCCGGCGCGCGTCTCGGCCGCCGCCTCGCTGCCGGCCAGATGCGCGAGCTTGTCGAGCTCCGGCAGCAGCCGGCCCCGCGTCGTGTTGTAGTCGTTGAGATAGGCCGCCTTACCGGTCAGCAGGAACCCGCGCTGGCCGCTCTCGGCGCGGCGGAGATCGGCGCGCATGGTGGCGATCAGGTTGGTGACGGTCAGCGCCTGGGTCAGCCGGTCGTTGGTGTCCTGGGACTGGCGGATCAGCCAGACCGAGGCGACGGCGGCCGCCAGCACCACGGCGAAGCCGGCCAGCACCAGAACAAGCTGCGAGGGAGCGCGATAGCCTTTGCGGATCAAGCGCGGCAAGGGGCGAGCCACATGTGGTTGGCCGGTAGCCGCACGGCATCAGCCGAAACGGATCCGGGCTTTCGGGGTCTGCGAACTATCCTGGTTGTCCCATGTCATCCCCCCGCCCCTTTCGGCACCGAAGACGACAGGACCGAGTAACTCGGGCCATTAACCCGAATCTCGGGGATCCGTTCCACACGAATCGCGCGTAGTGGAAAAGTCCGTCAGCGGCCGACGCGCTCGATCAGAGCTTGCGCCGCCGCGGGATTGCGGACCTTGGCGCCGGAGATGAAATAGACGAAGGCATCGCCCCTCTTCGCCCAATCCGCCGCCTGTTTGGCCCAGCCGTCCAGCGCCGTGGCGGAATAGCCGGTCTCCACGTCCTCCGCGGTACGCATCAGGCGGGCATAGCTGAAATCGGCGGTCGGTTCGTCGATCTTGGGAAACGTGTCGTCATCGGCGAACACGATGGCGACATTGTGCTTGCGGACCAGGTCGAAGAACTGCGCCGTCCGGAAGCTCTCATGCCGGACCTCCAGCGCATGGCGCAGCGGCACGCCGCCCACCTCTTTGGGCAGCAGCTTCAGGAAGCCCTCGATATCGGCGGCGTCGAACTTCTTGGTGCCCATGAACTGCCAGTTGATCGGCCCGAGCTTGTCCTTGAGCTCGGCCAGGCCCTGGCCGATGAAGCGCTCGACCGATTCCCCGGCGCCGGCCAGCACTTTGCGGTTGGTGCAGAAGCGCGAGGCTTTGACCGCAAAGACGAAATCCTGCGGGGTTTCCTCGCGCCACTTGATCCAGCTCGTCGGCTTGAAGGTCGAATAATACGTGCCATTGATCTCGATCGAGGTCAGCTTGCTGGCGGCGTATTCCAGCTCCTTCTTCTGGGAGAGCTTCTCCGGATAGAACACGCCGCGCCACGGCTCGAAGGTCCAGCCTCCGATTCCGACCCGGATCTTTCCGGCGGCGCTCTTCTTGGCCATTCGACACCCTTGTTGGAAACCGATCGGGGGAAGATGGTTAATACTAGAACCTCGACCCGGCCGAAACGAACAATTCTTTGCGAGAGCGCCGGAATCGAGGTGCGGGACCGTTTAACTGAGAGCAGAATTGTGGAACTGCGTAACCCCGATCCGAGCCATGAAGACCTTCCTCGCCCATAGCCGCCTTGCTGCGAACAGCCGCCTGGCTGTCGCTGCGGTCTGCCTTTTCAGCCTGAGCGCCTGCGCGGTGGACGCGCCGACCGGACCGAGCGTCCCGGTCGCGCCCGGCGACAACAAGACCCTCGGCCAGTTCCAGCAGGACGATGCGACCTGCCGCAATTTCGCCAGCCAGCAGACCGGGATTTCGCCGGGCGCCGCGGCCAACCAGGCCGGTGTCGGCACCGCCGTGGTCTCGACCCTGGTCGGCGCCGCGGTCGGCGCGCTGATCGGCACCGCCGCCGGCAACCCGGCCATCGGCGCCGCGATCGGCGGCGGCGCGGGCCTGCTGACCGGCGCGGCGGCGGGCACGGGCAATGCCGCGATCTCCGCCGGCAACGTGCAACAGCGCTACGACATCGCCTATCAGCAATGCATGCAGACGACCGGCAACAAGACCGCTCTGGCGCAGGCCGTGGTCCCGCCGCCGGCGCCTGCCTATCCGGCCCCGGCGCCCGCGCCGACCTATGCCTATCCGGCTCCGCCGGCTTACTACTATCCGCCGCCGGCTTATTACTATTACCCGCCGCCCGCCTACTACTACCCGCCGGCCTATTACGCCCCGGGCTTCGGGGTCGGCGCGACCTTCGTGTTCGGCGGTGGCGGCGGCCACTGGCATCACCACTGATCCAGGATCGAGGCCGGCGCTTTCGCCGGCCTCTTTCGTTCAGATCGGACGCACCCGGCGGGGCATGCCCCGCGGGCAGTCCAGCGACGCGCGATCCCAGCCGCCCAGATCGGCGGCCGCGGCGTAGGTGGCTTCGAGAAAATCCAGCACCCGCCGGTCGGGATCGCGGGCCGCCGTTATCTCGGAGTAGCGCAGGATGAACTCGCCGAGCTTGGGCTCGAAGCCGCCGACCGGCACGGCCTGCGTGCGAAAGCCCTTGGGCTCCGGATAGGCGTAGGCATAGAAGGCCGCCTCGGGAAACGCGTCGCTGCCCGGCCAGAAGCCGGCACTGCTCACCTCGTGGGAATAGGCTTCGCGCGTGACCGCATCGGGCAGGTTCGGAACGCCGCCCGGATGCAGCGGAGCCGGGCGGCCGGAGAAGCGCGTCACCGCAAGGTCGAAGCTGCCCCAGAAGAAATGCACCGGGCTGACCTTGCCGAGGAAGCCGGTGCGGAACTGCTTCAGCAGCCGGTCGGCTTGCAGCAGCGCCCGCCAGAACCGATGCGCCGCGGCGGAATCATAAGCGGCGTGCACGTCGTCTTCGGGAAAGCGGATCGGCTCCGCCACCTCGTTCGGCATCTGATCGATCCGCACGGCAACGCCGAGCTCGCCGAGTGATGCCATCAAGCGCCGGTAGAATGCCGCGACCGATTGCGGCTCCAAGGCGAAGCCCGTTTCACCGCCACGGCTGGTCCGGATGGAGAGGCGGTGCACGATGAAATCGAACTCGATTTCCAGGCATTCGGCCCCGAAGAAGACCGGCGAGGTGCCAAGGCCGCGTGCGGTGACGTAGAGCGGGACGTGCCAGCCGTGATTGATCCATGGGCCGAGAGCCAGCCGGACCTTGCCCACGATCTGGGTCCAGAGCTGCAGGGTCTGCGCCGTCGCGCGCCACGCTGCGTAGTCGAGTTCGGGCCAGAGCGGGTTCGGCATGGCCATCTCCTCTGCCAGGCCGGCTGCGCGCCACCGGCTTGAATTGTCGCGTCGCTCCGGCGAAGCTAGGTTATCGCAACAAGGGGGAGCTGCGATGCCCGATTTTCCCATCATCGACAGCCATGTGCACCTCGCCGATCCCGGCCGGTTCGGCTATGCCTGGACTAGGAACGCGCCTTCGCTGAACCGCCGCGTCCTGGTCGATGACCTGGTGAAGGCCGCCGGACCGGTGCAGATCGAGAAGCTGGTCTTCGTCGAGGTCGATGTCGATCTCCCGCAGCATATCGACGAGGCCAAGTGGATCGACGGCATGGCGGCCGCCGACCAGCGCATCGCCGGCATGGTCGCGGCGCTGCCGCTGGAGCGCGGCAAGGCAATCGAGCCCGAGCTCGACCAGTTGCGACAGAACAAGGTGCTGCGCGGCATCCGCCGGCTGATCCAGAACCAGGCGGATCCCGATTTCTGCATCCAGCCGAAATTCATCGAAGGCCTGAAGCTGCTCGCCAGGCACGACCTGGTCTTCGACATCTGCATCTTCCACCACCACATGCCGAACGCGATCGAGATGGTGCGGCGATGTCCGGAGGTGCGCTTCGTGCTGGACCATATCGGCAAGCCCGGCATCAGGGCCGGACTCACCGAGCCCTGGCGCCGGCACATGAAGGAGTTGGCATCGCTGCCCAACGTCACCTGCAAGATCTCCGGCGTCAGCACCGAGGCCGACCATAAGAACTGGATCCGCGAGCAGTTGAAGCCCTACATCGCCCATGCGATCGACAGCTTCGGCTTCGACCGGTCGATGTATGGCGGCGACTGGCATGTGATGGAGCTCGCCGGCACCTATCCGCAATGGGTCGAGGTGGTAGACTGGGTGATCCAAGGCGCCAGCGCCGAGGAGAAGCGCAAGCTCTACCGCGACACCGCGATCAAGACCTACC
>DASZYM010000209.1:0-1591 GCA_035545355.1 Dongiaceae bacterium | reverse complement strand
TCGTCGAGCTCGCCGGCGATCAGCGCGTCCAGCCAATCGACCAGTTTCTGGCGATGCTCGGTCGAGACATAGGCGACGTCGAGCACGTCGTCGCCGGCATCGGCCTTCGGTGCGAGGCACAGCCGCGGCCCCACTTGTCGGATGTTGAGGATCTCGATCAGAATCACCTCGTCCTCGATCCGCTCGCCATCGACCGTGACATAGAGCCGTTCGGGCCGCGCCTGTTTCACGGCGTCGCGGAACGCGATGCGGCCGTCGCGGATCCGGTTCTGCTTGTCCTTCTTGCCGGTGGATTTCGGCGTCGTCGCGCGGGCCAGCGAGCCCAGCCCGACGCCTTCGATGAAATTCTGCTCGCCCCAATGCGCGCGGCAGATGCCGTATGAGAGCTTGCGCGGCTTCTCCCGGATAAGGCGCCGGATCAGCTCCTCCGTCGGCCCGCTGATGCCCAGCGACAAGGCGATGTTGTTGGCGGTGCCGACCGGCAGGATCGCCATCGGCACGCCCTGGTCGGCCTGGCCGAGCAGGATCTTCGCCACCTTGGCGATCGTGCCGTCGCCGCCCGCGGCGACGATCAGGTCGCCGTGATTCTTCTCGAGCTTGGCCGCCAGGTCCGGCCGTTTGGCGCTGCGGTATTTGACCTTGAATCCCTCATCTTCGAGCATCGCGATCAGCTCGTTCTTGTTCGGATAGCGCAACCCCGCCGTCGGGTTGTGCACCAGGATCGCCGTCGGACTTGCCACGAGTCACCCATCCTCGCTGTTCGCAAAGGAAGAACACCAAGCGGGGGATTCGGCTCCCTGGGCCCGTCATTTCACGGCACCGGAACCGCGACCGGCGCGGACTGTTACTGCCGCCCCGCCGCGACCCGATAGTCTTCCGCCGCGCCCGGCAGTAGGCGCGCCGCCATCCGCTCGCAGGCGACCCGCAGATCCGGCACCGCCACGATCTCCCAGAGCGCGCCGCGGGTGATCGGCCCGACGGCGAAGAGATCGCCGGCGGTGGCGCCGTCCGTTCCGATGACGGCGCCCTCCTGTGTCACGTCGAGGCCGAGCTTCAGCGGATCGGGCCGGACCAAGCCGTCGGCCAGCAGTTGTTTCAGCAGCGGCTGGGCGATCTTGGTGCAATCGCCGTTGAGGCCGGTGCAGTCGATCAGCCGATCGCCGGACAGCGCCACCGCCTCCCCGCTGCCCCGCAGGTGCATGCGCACGGTCACGCCCCGCTTGTCGGCATGGATGCCGACGACCCGGGCCGCGGTGATTGCGAGCTGGCCGCTTTCGCGCGCCTCGGCGATGCGCTCCATCACCTGAGGTGCGGCGCGATGGCGGTGCACGTCCCACCAGGGCCGCAGGTGCCTCAGGAACCGGCGGCGGTCTTCCGCCGGCAATTCCTGCCACAGGCGCTGCGTGTGCGGCCGCAATCCGTCGATCACGCCGCGCCAGCCGCGGCCCAGCCGTTCGGCGCGGTCGATGATGCGGCGCACCTCATGGGTCAGCCGCACCAGGCTCTTCCCGGAAGGCGCCGGATCGAAAGTCCAGGCCCGCGGCAGGCGGATCTCGCCGGTCTCGTCCGGGATGGCGCCGACATGCTGGCG
>DASZYM010000208.1:0-3022 GCA_035545355.1 Dongiaceae bacterium | reverse complement strand
GAAGATGCAGCGCGAGGGTATCTTCCGCGAGATGAAGATGCGCCGCAATTACGAGAAGCCCTCCGAGCGCAAGGCGCGGGAGAAGGCCGAGGCGGTCCGCCGCCATCGCAAGCTTCTCCGCAAGCGCATGGACCGCGAGGGTTATTAGACCGAACGAATTACCGGCCGCCGGTCATCCCGCGGCTGTTCCAGTGTTTTGCAATGCACGGCCTGCCGGCCCCGTCGGCGGGCCGATGTGTTTTGGGGTGATGCCGCCGGCCGCGCGCGCATGATCTCGCGCCGAGAGGATATGCCGACGAACGGCATGATCCGCCGCCGAAGAACCGAAGATTGAAGCCGATAGCGCAGGTTGCTCCAACTCTGCCGGAACCTCGTCTCAGCGCGTCCCTTTAACAAAGGCGATAGCAGCAGGAGGTGCCGCGATGATCGATCTCGTCAGGGGATTGCCGGGCAATGTGGTGGGCTTCTCCGCCCATGGGCTGGTGACCGAGGACGATTATCGCAAGGTGCTGATCCCGGCGGTCGAGAACGCGCTCAAGCTGCACGATAGGATCCGCGTCTATTACGAGATCGGTCCGAATTTCACCGGCTTCGACCTGGGCGCGATGTTTGCCGATGTCCGGATCGGCGCCAGCCGGCTGTTTCACTGGGAGCGGATCGCGCTCGTGACCGATGTGCCCTGGATCCGGGATTCCGCGCGGCTGTTCAGCTTCCTGATCCCGGCGCAGATCCGCACCTTCGACACCGCCGACGCCTTGAAGGCGAAGACCTGGATCGTCGCGGGATAGCGCTTCGCCGCTGCCCACAAAACGTTACTCAACGGACAAGCCGGCGCGCCGGACGTTCGCGCATGCGGCGAAACCGGCAGCGGCGACGGCCGCCATCGAACCCGCAGGACATCTCGTTCGTATCACTACCTGCAGGCGAAATCGGGTTAACCTTCGGTCGAAGCGCCTTCTGCCGAATGGCCGCGAATGGCGTGCTGCGCCGCGAAGTTTACCCCCGGATGTGTGGCATGGATAATAAATGGTTAACAACGCTTCACACCTCCTGATTGTTCTTGTCCGAAGACGTATCGCCAGTCCATTTTCGGCCTGGGGATATAAGCATCAGCATCGTCCGGTTGTGGGGCATCGAAGCTGAGGGTGCGCTTAACAATCCTGAATTGAAGGCCGCCCCCCGAAGAACTGCACATCGAGGCAGGAGAGTACTCATGAGACTTGCGCTTACTTTATGCGGTGCGGCGTTTGCCGCCATCGCATCGTTCTCCAGCGCTCAGGCGACGACCCTGTCGGGCGACCTGACGTCGGATAACGCTTTCACCGCCTATATCAGCACCAACGACAATACCCTCGGGACCCTGGTCTCGAGCGGCACCGATTGGCAGAACCCGTCTTCCCTGAGCACCCTGCTCAGCTCCGGGACGACGTACTATCTGCACATCGTCGCTACCAATGCAGGGGGGCCCGACGCCTTCCTCGGCCAGTTCCACCTGGACGATGCTCTGCATGCATTCGCCAACGGCACCCAGGACCTGTTCACCAACGTCGCGGATTGGGCGGCGAGCGCGGTGGCCAGCGGCGATCCCTGGTCCGCGCCGACGGCTCCCGTGCAAAGCTTCGGCCAGAACGGCGACGGCAGCACGATCTGGTCCACCACCCATGGTGGCCCGATCGCGGCGATCGATCCGAGCGCCGAATGGATCTGGTCGGTTCCAGACAATGGCGATGCGGCGTTCTTCTCGACGAAGATCGTCGCCACCACGCCGATCCCGGCTTCGTTGCCGCTCTTGGCGACGGCGCTCGGCGGACTGGGGTTCATGGCACGCCGGAAGCGCAGCGCCCGATCGGCCTGATCGCTTCGAGCTAGCTACCCGACCGGCTGCCGTGCGAACGGCGGCCGGTTTCTTTTTGCCTCATTCCCAGACGTTCGCGCGCTCGGCGAAGTTGGGACGGCTGTTGCGCACGATGCAGAAGCGCTGGCCGGTCGGCGCCTCCATCACCACCCAGGTCTCGATCCGCTCGATCACCTTGGCGCCCAGCTTCTCCAGCCGCGCGACCTCGGCCGAGACATCGTCGGTCTCGATGTCGAGATGCACCCGGCTCGGATGGCCGACCTTCTGCACCTCGATGTCCATGTGGCTGTCCTTGTTCCGGAGGTGGATGTACTTCTCCGGCGCCGGCTCGTCCTCGGGCTTCTCGATCTGCTCCATGCCCAGCGCCCGGGACCAGAAATCCGCCGCGGCCCTGAGGTCGCCGGTCTGGCAATCGATGATCATCCCGCTCAGCCGGCTCTTGTGCACGCCCGCCTCCTCTCGGTTTCGTCATGGTCCGCGAAGGCGGACCATCCACGAGTTTCTTTCGTGCGACTGATGCAAACTCGTGGATCCTCCGCCTTCGCGGAGGATGACGAGGTAGAGAGTGCGCCTTCCCTGACCTACCCCAGCGACTTCACGATCTCTTCGCAGACCTTCTTGGCGTCGCCGAACAGCATCATCGTGTTGTCGCGGAAGAAGAGCTCGTTATCGACGCCGGCATAGCCCGAGGCCATCGAGCGCTTCACGAACAGCACGGTCTTGGCCTGCTCGACCTCGAGGATCGGCATGCCGTAGATCGGGCTCTTCGGGTCGGTCTTGGCCGCCGGGTTGGTCACGTCATTGGCGCCGATCACGAAGGCGACGTCGGTCTGGGCGAACTCGCGGTTGATGTCCTCGAGCTCGAACACCTCGTCATAGGGCACGTTCGCCTCGGCCAGCAGCACGTTCATGTGACCGGGCATGCGGCCCGCGACCGGGTGGATGGCGTAGGAGATCTTCACGCCCTCCTTCTTCAGGATGTCGGCCATTTCGCGCAAGGCATGCTGCGCCTGGGCGACCGCCATGCCGTAGCCCGGCACGACGATGACCGAGCTCGCATTCTTCATGATGAAGGCCGCGTCCTCGGCGCTGCCCGACTTCACCGGGCGGTCGGCGCCCTTGCCGCCGCCGGCCGGCGAGGCGCCGCTATCGGTGCCGAAGCCGCCC
>DASZYM010000207.1:0-5019 GCA_035545355.1 Dongiaceae bacterium | reverse complement strand
GACGCCGAGCCCGGCGAGCGCGCCGGCAAAGCGCGCGACCTCATCGCGCAGTTCGCGATAGGTGTAGCGCTTGATGGTCTGGGTGACGGGGGAGTCGTAGATCAGTGCGAGCTGATCGCCGCGGCCCCGCTCCACATGCCGGTCGAGGCAGTTCCAGCAGGTATTGAGGCTGCCGCCAGAGAACCAGCGGTAGAACGGCGGATTGCTATCGTCGAGGACGCGGTCCCAGCGTTTCAGCCAGTCGATATCCGCCGCGGCTTCGGCCCAAAAGCCGGCCGGATCCTTCAGCGAGCGTTGGTAGATGGCCTCATATCTGCCCGACATATGCGCGCCCTCCCGGCGAAGCTCTTCACGGCCTCGTCGGGGGTATCTTGGCGGGATCGGGTGCTTCTAGACAAGAGCGGCGTCGCGCTGGCGATCCGTCGGCGCGACGCCAGCAGCCTGCGCGCTCAAGTCCGGCGCTGCGATGGCTAAGGCGTCGCACCCATCAGAGGCCGACGGCGGACTTGTAGACGTCGAGCAACTGCTCCTGCTCGCTGCGCTCCTGGGCGTCCATCTTCCGCAGGCGCACCAGCATGCGCATGATCTTGGTCTCGAAGCCGGCCGACTTCGCTTCGGAATAGACTTCCTTGATGTCGCCGGCGATCGCGCTCTTCTCTTCTTCGAGGCGCTCGATCCGCTCGATGAACGACTTCAATCGATCGGCGGCAATTCCCCCTGCATCGGCCATGGTTCGCTCCGTTGGTGGTCCCCGACTCGGGGTGTGTGGCGGGGCAATCTAGCGACCGTGTCATCATGCGGCAATCGCATGGGCCCTGTGGAAAACGTGAATAGCGGGTGTCGTTGCCGGATCGCCGGATTCCGGGCAGAGTGTGCGCTCCCAGATCGAAGCTCGCATGCGCCCCTCTCACATCCTTCTCGCGGTCCTGGTCCAGCTGTTCTGGGGTGCGACCTATCCGCTCTGCAAGCCGTATGTGGATGTGTTTCCGCCGATGGCGCTGGTGGCGATGGTCTATACCATCGTCGCGATCGTCTCGGCGCCGCTGGTTCCGCGGCCCAGCACGCCGACGCGCACGCTGTTCCTGCTCGGCTTCTTCGGCGGCGCGCTGCAGACCAGCATGGTCTTCGTGGCGCTGAAATACCTGCCGGCCTCGACGGCGGTCCTCTCGATGCAGGCGCAGTTGCCGGTGGCCGTGGTCGCATCCTGGTTCATGGGCCGCGACAAGCCGAACCTCCGCAACACGCTGGGCTCGATCATCTGCCTGGTGGGCATCGCCATCGTGGTCGGCCGGCCTGACGCCACCGATGCCTGGCTCGGCCTGGCGGCGATGTTCCTCGGCGTCGCCTCCTGGGCGATCGCGCAGGCGGCGATACCGGTGGTGGCGAAGGACCATGGCATGACGCTCTATGCCGGCATGACCCGCTATGCGGCGCCGCAGATGATCATCATGTCGCTGCTGTTCGAGCACGGTCAGCTCCACACGCTGGCCGATGTGCCGCTCGGCGCCTGGGGCAGCGTGCCGATCATCGCGATGTCGGGCTTCGCCCTGCCCTATGCGATCTGGTACTGGCTGCTGATGCGCCACCGCATCGACGAGCTGATGCCCTTCGTGCTGCTGATGCCGATCGTCAGCATCGTGGTGGCGACCGAGCTGCTGGGCGAGACCCTGCCGCCGACCCTGCTGATCGGCGGCGTGGTCGTCATCGCCGGGCTGGCGGTGGTGGTGCTCAAGCGGCGGCGCGTCGCGGTCGCGCCGTCCGGCGCCGGATCCTAGTGCTTGTGCGACGCCGCCAAAGCGGCCTTCTGCTCCGCGCTGGCTTCCTTCTGGTACTTGGCCTTCCATTCGTCATAGGGCATGCCGTAGACGATCTTGCGTGCCTCCGGATCGGCGAGAGCGATGCCCTTCGCCTCGGCGGCCTCGCGGTACCAGCGCGACAGGCAGTTGCGGCAGAAGCCCGCCAGATTCATCAGGTCGATGTTCTGCACATCGGTGCGCTCGCGCAGATGCTCGACCAGCCGGCGGAACGCGGCGGCTTCGAGCTCGGTCGTGGTCTTGTCGTCCATCATGTCCTCTCGATCTCGGTGTCGACATAAGATCGGCGGTGGGTGGCCTCAGGTCAACCCAACCGTCAGCCCTGGGGTCGATAGACCCTTTCGTCGGCGAGGACTTCGCGCAGCACCCTGGTCAGGCGGTCGGCCCATGCGACGATGCCGGCCTCATGGCCGATCTGGTCCTGGCGCACCTCGAACAGCGCATGGGGCAATCCCGGCACCTCGGCATGGGCGGGCATCGAATAGCCGTGCTCGTCGCGGCCGCTATAGGGTTCGTTGTCGCCGACCACGATCCCGGGCTCCTGCAGCAGCCGCGCCATCAGCGGCACCGGCAGGCGCGGGTCGCGGTTCCATAGGACGCCGACATGCCAGGGCCGGGCGAAGCCGTTCATCCGCGGCGTGAAACTGTGCAGCGAGACGATCGCCGGCACGACACCGCCGCTCCGTTTCGCGGCGATGGTCTCGTCGATCGCGCGGTGATAGGGACGGAAGATCGCATCGGCGCGCGCCTGGCGATCGGCGGCGCTCAGGCCGCGATTGCCGGGCACGGGGATGCGGTCGCTTTCCTGGGCGATCGAGGTCGGGTCGTCGAGCCGCCGGTTGCAATCGATCACCAGCCGCGAATAGCCGGCGATGATCGCCGGCGCGTCGAGCGCCAGCGCCATGCGCCGAGCCATCGCGCCGATGCCGATATCCCAGCCGATATGCTGGTCGAGCTCGGCCTGGCTGAGGCCGAGCGTACCAAGGCGCTGCGGGATGGCGCGGCCGGCATGGTCGCTGATCAGGACCAGCCGCGCCTTGCCTTCGGGATTGACGATCTCGAAGGGCGGCGGATCGCCGACGGCGAGCAGGCCCGGCGCCGCACCGCCGGTTTGAGTGGTCATGCAAGGTCCAAGATGGGTGTGTCCGCGGTGGAGCGCAATGGAATGGGCCGCGATTGACCGGAATAGAGCGGCAGACTAGAAGAACTTCACCCGCCTGTCATCGGCTCAACGCTCCCCGCATCCCCATGTCCGTGTCCGCTTCCGCATCTCGCCATCACGTCGAGAATGCCCATCGCTGGGCGCTGCCCGGATTGGTGCTGGGCGCCGGGTTGATCTCGTTCTCCGGCATCTTCGTGAAGCTCTCCGAGGTCGGACCGACGGCGACCGGCTTCTACCGCATGTTCCTGGCACTGCCCTTCTTCTTCGTCTGGATGATGCGCGATCCCGCGCAAAGGCGCGGCGGCCGCGTGCTGCCCGCGGACCGACGCGCGCTCGGTCTGGCGATGCTGTCCGGACTGGCCCTGGCGGCGGACCTCGTCGCCTGGCATTGGTGCCTGCATATGACGACGGTGGCGACCGCGACCCTGCTCGGCAACACCGCACCGATCTGGGTCGCACTCGGCGGGTTCCTGTTCTTCCGCGAACGGTTCGACGCACTGTTCCTCGCCGGGCTGGCGCTCGCCGTGCTCGGCGTCTGGGGCCTGGTCGCGGGCGGCACCAAGCCGATCGATCTCCGGGACGAGCTGGCGCTCGGGCTCGGCGTTTTCACCGGCATCGCCTATGCCGCCTATCTCCGCGGCGGCACCGCGGCCCGCCGCGGCTTGAGCACGTCGCAGGTGATGTTCTGGGGCTCGGTCGCCGCCACCCTGCCGCTGCTGCCGATCGCGCTGGCGACCGAGACCGATGTGGTGCCGCAGACCCTGCATGGCTGGGCGGTGGTGCTCGGCCTCTCGCTGCTCAGCCAGGTGCTGGGGCAGTCGCTGATCAACTGGGCGATGGGCCACCTGCCGGCGGCCTTCTCCTCGCTGGCTCTGCTGCTCAATCCGCTGTTCGCCGCGCTCTGCGCCTGGCCGATCCTGGGCGAGGCGCTGACCCCGCTGCAGATGGTTTCCGGCCTGGGCATGATCCTCGGCATCCTGCTGGCGCGTCGCACCTATAGCGGCAAAGGTCGCAGCCCGGCTTGACCTTGCGGTGGCAGCATTTAGATTTCGCCACCGCACCACGTCCCGGGAAATCCGCTTGGCCACCGATCCGAAAGACTTGCTGCGCCGCATGTTCGCGGCCGCGATCGGCGCGGTCGATCCGCTGAAGATCGTCCCCGGCCGCCTGCCCGCGCCGCCGAAAGGCCGCACCATCGTGGTCGGGGCCGGCAAGGCCGCCGCCGCCATGGCCAAGGCCGTCGAGGACCATTGGCAGGGGCCGCTCCAGGGGCTGGTCATCACCCGCTACGACCATGGAATGCCGACCCGCGCGATCGAGGTCGTCGAGGCGGCGCATCCGGTGCCCGACGCGTCGGGACAGCAGGCGGCGCGGCGGATCCTGGATCAGGTCAAGGACCTGACACCGGACGATCTGGTGCTCTGCCTCATCTCCGGCGGCGCGTCGGCGCTGATGGCGGTGCCGGGCGGCGCGCTGACCCTGGCCGACAAGCAGGCGGTGAACAAGGGCCTGCTCAAATCCGGCGCCAACATCGCCGAGATGAACTGCGTCCGGAAGCATCTGAGCGGCATCAAGGGCGGGCGCCTCGCCGCCGCGGCCTATCCGGCGCAGGTGGTCACCTTGCTGATCTCGGACGTGCCCGGCGACGATCCCTCGGTCATCGGCTCCGGGCCGACGGTGCCGGATCCGACCAGCGCCGCCGACGCGGCGGCGATCCTGAAGAAATACAAGATGCAGGTGCCCGACGCCGTCATCGCGCATCTGCAATCCGCCGCGGCCGAGACACCCAAGCCGAACGATCCGCGGCTCGCCGCGCTGAAGACCGTGATGCTCGGCACGCCGCAGGCGGCGCTCGACGCCGCGGCGCGGATCGCGGGCGATGCCGGCTATCGTCCGGTCATCCTCGGCGATCTCGAGGGAGAGGCGCGGGACGTGGCTCTCGTGCATGCCGGCATCGCCCGGCAGATCGCGCGGCACGGCCAGCCGGCGGCGCGGCCGGTGGCGATCATCTCCGGCGGCGAGACCACGGTCACGGTGCGCGGC
>DASZYM010000206.1:0-8344 GCA_035545355.1 Dongiaceae bacterium | reverse complement strand
GGCCCATAGCCCTCGGTGCCGCGGTCGGGGACGTAGAGGCGGATCGGCTGCGCACCGACCGCGCGCAGAAAGCGCGAGAGCAACGCCGCGGAGGTGGCGCCGTCGACATCGTAATCGCCGAAGATGGCGATCTTCTCGTTGTGCTGAATCGCGCTTGCCACGCGCGCCGTGGCAAGATCCATGTCGCGGAAGCGCGAGGGATCCGGCAGCAGATCGCGCAGCCGCGGGCTCAGGAAGCTCTCGGCGGTGTCCAGGGTCTGGCCGCGCGCGGCGAGGAGCCGGCCGACGATCTCCGGCACCAGCATGCGCTGGGCGATCGCGAGGCCCATGCGCTCGTCGGAGGGGCGCTGGCGCCAGAACTTGCCGGTGACCGAGCGCTCGACGCCCAGAAACGGCACGGGATCTTCGGGTTCGGAAACGCGACTCGCGGCGAGGCTTTGCATGGCCGGGAGTATAGCAGTGGCGTCAAGGGGCAACAGTGCGCTGGATCCGGGATCAATCCGGCCGGCGCTCAGGTCGGGCGAAAATCGCGCGCCGGCGGATCCGGCCGCCTAATACTGCCCGCGCTGCTCGTAGGGCATCTTCAGGTCCCAGTTATGGGTGGCCTCGATGACGCGGACGGTGCCGGTCTTGGAGCGCATGACGATGGAGCTGGTGCTGGCCGTCGTCGTGGAGCGGCGCACGCCTTTGAGCATCGGGCCGTCCGTCACGCCGGTGGCGGCGAACATGACGTCGCCATGGGCGAGGTCGAGCATCGAATATTTGCGATTGAGATCGGTGACGCCCCACTTCTTGGCGCGCGCCTTCTCGTCGTCGTTGCGGAAGAGGAGACGTCCTTGCATCTGGCCGCCGATGCAGCGCAAGGCCGCGGCCGCCAGCACGCCCTCCGGCGCGCCGCCGCTGCCCATATAGAGATCGACGCCGCTGCCGCGCTGCGAGGTGGCGATGACGCCGGAGACGTCGCCGTCGGAGATCAGCATGATGCGCGAGCCGGTGGCGCGCACCGCGGCGATCAACTCCGCATGGCGCGGCCGATCGAGGATACAGACCACGAGGTCGCGGATGTCCATGTTCTTGGCTTCGGCCAGGCGCTTCAGGTTCTCCTGCGGCTTGAGGTCGAGATCGACCACGCCTTCCGGAAGACCGGTCCCGACCGCGATCTTGTCCATGTAGACGTCGGGCGCGTTCAGGAACCCGCCCTCCTCGGCCATGGCAACCACGGCCAGGGCGTTGTAGCCGCCCTTGGCGGTGATGGTGGTGCCTTCGAGCGGGTCGAGCGCAATGTCGACCTTGGGACCGCCGGCGCCGACCTTCTCGCCGATATAGAGCATCGGCGCCTCGTCGCGCTCCCCCTCGCCGATCACCACCGTACCGTCGATGGCGAGGCTGTTGAGCGCGGTGCGCATCGCATCGACCGCCGCCTGATCGGCCGCCTTCTCATCGCCGCGGCCCATCAGGCGCGACGCCGCCAGCGCCGCCGCCTCGGTCACGCGCACCACTTCCAGCGCCAGGTTGCGATCCATCTCGTTCTCCCGTTCTTTCCGATCTTCGTTCCGATTTATGACAGCAATTCGATCGACATCACGTGCGGCGGCTCGAGCACGGTCTTGACCCCGGCCAGGCGCTCGACCACGCGGCTGATCTGCGCCTGGCTGGCCTCGTGCGTGGTGATTACCACCGGCACACGGTCCCCGGGCGCGCGGGCGCGCTGTATCATGGTCTCCATGGAGACGTTCTGGTCGCGCATGATCGCGGTCACGTCGGCGATGACGCCGGGGCGATCGACCACCATCAGCCGGAGATAGAACGGGCCGACATGGCTGCCCTCGGCGGCGGCCGGAATCTTCTTCAGCGTGTCGGCCGGCGCGGAGAAGGCCGGCAGGATGCGGTCGCGGGCGATGTCCATCAGGTCGCTGACCACGGCGGAGGCGGTCGGCCCCTGCCCCGCGCCGCGGCCGATGGCGACATTCTGGCCGACGAAATTCCCCTGGGTGACGACGGCGTTGTAGACCCCGTCCACCTTGGCGATCACGGCATTCTGCGGAACCATGCAGGCATGAACCCGCTGCTCGACGCGGCGTTCCGCGCCTTCGCCGGTCAGGCGCGAGAGGCCGAGCAGCTTGATCCGATAGCCGAGCTCGCTCGCATATTCGATATCCATCGCCGAGACGTTGCGGATGCCGGAAACGCGGATGCCGGCGAAATCGACCTCGCAGCCGAAGGCGACGGCGGTCAGGATCGAGAGCTTGTGCGCGGCGTCGATGCCGTCGACATCGAAGCTGGGATCGGCCTCGGCATAGCCGAGCTGCTGCGCCTCGGCGAGCACGTCGGCGAACTCGCGGCCGGTCTCGCGCATCTGGGTCAGGATGTAATTGCAGGTGCCGTTCAGGATCCCATAGACATGCTCGATCCGATTCGCGGCGAGGCCTTCGCGCATCGCCTTGATGATCGGGATGCCGCCGGCGACCGCCGCCTCATAGGCGAGCGCGAGCCCGGCCTTCTCCGCGCTGCGGGCGAGCGTGGTGCCGTGCGCCGAGAGCAAGGCCTTGTTGGCGGTGACGACGTGCTTGCCCTTGGCGATCGCTTGTTCGGTGAGCGCCTTGGCCGGACCGGAAGCGCCGCCGATCACCTCGACGACGACATCGACCTTCTGGTGATGGGCGAGCTGGATCGGATCGTCGACCCAGTCATAGCCGGAGAGATCGACATCGCGGTTCTTGCGCCGGTCGCGGGCCGAGACGGCGACCACCTCGATCGGGCGCGGGCAATGCTGCCGGAGCACGTCGCGGTTCTCCTGCAGCAGACGGACGACACCGACGCCGACCGTGCCGAGACCGGCAATGCCAACGCGCAAAGCGCCTGCGGGGGCGTTTTCAGCAGCCATGCGATTGAATCCGTGGAAGGCGCTTGAACTAGTTCTGGGAGAGATAGACTTCGGCGCGGCGATTGCCGGCCTCGCCGGCCGGAGTGCTCTCGGAATAGAGGGTCTGGCTATCGCCGGCCGCGGCGACCTGGACCAGCATCGGCTGCACGCCCATGCCGACCAGCGCCTGGGCGACCGCGGTGGCACGCGCGAGCGAGACGCGGCGATTCACCTGATCCTGGGCCAGCGCGTCCATATTGCCGGTGCGCGCGCTGGCATGGCCGACGATGCGCAGCACGCCGCCCTGGACGCGCTGAAGCAGCACGACCTGTTGCAGCACCTGGCGATCGGAGTCCGAAAGCCGGGCCGAGCCGTTGCCGAAATAGACATAGCCGATCGCCTGGCCGACGCCGGCGATCTGGGCATTGGTGGCCGTCATCATCGGCGCCATGGCCGGCGCGGGCTGTGTCGAAGGCTGACCGCCGCCGAGACCGTTGAGCGCCGAGTAATCGACCGAGACCGCCTCGCCGTTGCTGGGCGCGGCACTCGGCATCGGCGTCGCGGTGATGTTGGTCGGAGCAGAGGGCGCCGCGGCCGGCTCGGACGGCGCGGGCGCAGGAGCAGACGGGATGGTGCTGGCCGCCGAGGCCTCCTGCGGATTGCGGGAGAGCGAGCCCGGCGCGAGATAGAGCGGTCCGTTCGGCTCGAAGGGCGTCGAGCCCGGTTGCGGCGTCCCAGCCGGGGCGACCTGAGCCGGCGCAGGCGCCGGGGCCGGCGTGGCTTCAGGGGCCGGGGCCGGCATCGGTGCCGGGGCCGCCTCGGCAGCCGGCGGCGTCGCCTCAGGCGCGGGTGCTGCCGGTGGGGTCGCGGCTTCCGCCGGTGGCGTCGCAGCCTCCGGCGTCACGGCGGGCGGGGTCGCCGGCGTTTCCGGCGCGGTGGGCTCGATCGAGGCGGCCTGCGCATTGCCCTCTTCGCCCGGCTTCTCCGGACGGGCGGCGCTCTCGTTCGGCATGGTCAGGGTTTCGTCGGTGTGCTGCGCATTGGCGCTGTCCGCCGCCAGGCCCGACGGCGCCTGATCGAGATTGACGATACTGGGCTTGGGCGCCTCATTGGGGACGCTGTTGATGTCCGGGAAGGTCGCCTTGCCGGCATCGGCGGTCTGGGTGCCGTTGGTGCTGCCGGACGTGCCGTTGGAAGTGGCCGAGCCCATCGTCTCACCTTCGCCGGGCGCGGGCGACGCCTTGCCCTGCTGGGCGTTCGACTGGGTCGGATTGGCCTCGGGTGCCGGGACGCTGTTATCCTCGAACCAGCTACAGCCGGCGACGATCAGAAGCGCGGTGAGCGGCAGCGCGATCGGCGCATGGCGCCGGATCCGAACCCAGTCCAGGCGGTCGCCCAGCCCCTTGCCATGGTTGAGAACGGTGAGCCCCTTGGACTTCAGAGCCTCGAGCATCGACTTGAAACTCCCCTGCTCGGCCGGGCGCCTGCTGAATCGCGTCGCCGCCGAAAGTGCTTAATTCTTAACCCATTACGCTATACTGAGGCAATCGGCGCGTCATCCTGCGGCCCCATTGCACCCGCCGCGAGGATATATCACTTATCCTATTGGTAATTCTCAGGAAGCGGTCGGGGCATCATGCCAGAGGCTAATAACACACAGCGGCCGGGCGATTCGGGCGATGGTGGCGACCCGATGGAGCTCGCGCGCACCATGGCCGGCATCGCCGAACAGTCGCAGCGCCTGGTCTCCGACTTCCTGACCCGCACCCATGACGGCAACGGCTCGAACCCCGACCCGCTCAACATCGGCCACGCCTTCTACGAGATGACGGCACGCCTGATGTCGGACCCGCAGCGGCTGGTCCAGGCGCAGATGTCGCTCTGGCAGGATTACATGAACCTCTGGCAATCGACCGCGCGGCGGATGATGGGCCAGGAATCGGAGCCGGTGATCGCGCCCGCCCGCGACGACCGCCGCTTCAAGGACGCGGCCTGGCAGGACAACCAGCTCTTCGACTTCATCAAGCAGTCCTACCTGCTGACCGCCCGCTGGATGCAGAACACGGTCAGCCATGTCGAGGGGCTCGACAACAAGACGGCGCAGAAGATCGATTTCTACACCCGGCAATTCGTCGATGCGATGGCGCCCAGCAACTTCGTGCTGACCAACCCGGAAGTGCTGCGCACGACGATCGAGAGCCATGGCGAGAACCTGGTGAAGGGGCTGCAGAACCTGCTCGGCGATCTCGAGCGCGGCAAGGGCAAGCTCGCGATCAGCATGACCGATTACGACGCGTTCGAGGTCGGCAAGAACATCGCCGTGACCCCGGGCAAGGTCGTGTTCCAGAACGATCTGCTCCAGCTCATCCAATACACGCCGACCACCGCGAAGGTGGCGAAGCGGCCGCTGCTGATCATCCCGCCTTGGATCAACAAGTATTACATCCTGGACCTGAAGCCGCAGAACTCCTTCGTGAAATGGGCGGTCGAGCAGGGGCTGACGGTGTTCATCGTCTCCTGGGTGAACCCGGACGAGACTTTGGCCAAGAAGAGCTTCAGCGATTACATGCTGGAGGGACCGCTGGCGGCGCTCGACGCGATCGAACGGGCGACCGGCGAGAAGAGCGCCAATGTCATCGGCTATTGCCTGGGCGGCACCCTGCTCGCCGCCACCCTCGCCTATCTCACGGCGAAGAAGCAGAACGACCGGATCTCCAGCGCGACCTTCTTCACCTCGATGGTGGATTTCGCCGAAGCCGGCGAGCTCGGCGTCTTCATCGACGAGACGCAGCTCGAATCGCTCGAAGCCAAGATGAACGAGCGCGGCTATCTCGAAGGCTCGGAGATGGCGACCACGTTCAACATGCTGCGCGCCAACGACCTGATCTGGTCCTTCGTGGTCAACAACTACCTGCTCGGCAAGGAGCCGTTCCCGTTCGACCTGCTCTATTGGAACTCGGATTCCACGCGCATGCCGGCGGCGATGCACAGCTTCTACCTGCGCAATATGTACCAGAAGAACCTGCTGGTACGGCCCGGCGGAATCGAATTGGACGGCGTCGCGATCGATCTGGCCACGATCAAGACGCCGACCTTGATCCTCTCGACCCGCGAGGACCATATCGCGCCCTGGAAATCGACCTATGCCGCGACCCAGCTCTACAAGGGGCCGATCAAGTTCATGCTGGCGGCCTCCGGCCATATCGCCGGCGTGGTGAACCCGCCGGCCGCGAAGAAATACGGCCATTGGGTCGGCGTCCAGAAGGCCGGCAAGGACTATCCGCCCTCCCCCGAGGAATGGCTGGCGAAAGCCGAGAACCGCCCCGGATCCTGGTGGCCGGAATGGCGCGACTGGCTCCGTGCCCATGACGGCGGCGAGGTGCCCGCGCGCAAGCCCGGCGACGGCAAGCTGAAACCGATCGAAGACGCGCCGGGTTCGTACGTGCTGGTGAAGGCGCAATAACCGCGCGACACGCGCAATGACAGGATCGGCACGCGCGTAGCCGGATCGGCTACGCGGATTCACAATCTCATAGAAGTGCAACGAAAATTCCGCTGGCGCGATACTGGAACGTTCGTCCCCGGCGCGCGTTCATACCGCGGTGCAACAAAGCCAGCCGGGGAATCATGACCGTCGTTGCCGTCGATTTCAGCGCGAAGACGCCCGCCGCCACCGATCCGGCTCGGCTGGAATGTGCCGAGCTGCTGTATCTGGGCGAGGCGCTCGCGGCCAAGATTCCCGGTGCGACCAATCTGCTGACGGCGTGGCAGACGGCGGTCGCCGCGCTCATGGAGGACGATCTCTCGCCCTGGCAGATGGAAGCGGAGATCGACCGGCTGGCGCTGGCGCTGCGGCGCATCTGCCTCGGCCTCGCCCATGCGGCGTCGGACCGGGCGCTGCGCTCGCCGCTCGATCAGGACCTGACCGTGGCGCCCGACGGGACCGCGATCGATTTCGGCTATGAGCGCAGCATCGCGCCGGAGACGCTGGAAGACCGCTGCGAGCGATATGCGCCGGCGCCCCGGGGCTGGCACGCGGACCACTTCCTGTTCTCCAGCGGCCAGGCGGCGATGAACACGCTGCTGCTCGCGCTCTCGCCGCGCGGGGCGACGCCGATGAACCCGCCGCGGATCCGGCATCTCGGCGGATATTTCGAGACCGAGGAACTGGTCGCCATGCTGGCCTCGCACGGCATGGCGCGGGAGCTGCCGAAGCTCGGCAGCGATGCCGCCGACGTGCTGATCGTCGAGCCGGTTTTCTTCGACCGCGCGGCGCAGGTCCACATGGTCGATGTCCAGGCCGCGTTGCACGCGCATTGCGCCTCCGCGGAAGGATGCCCACCGCTGGTCGTCGTCGATACGACGCTGAACGGTCCCTGCTTCGAGCTCGAGCGGCTCCTGCCGGCGGCGGCCGATTGTCCCGCGCCGCCGCTGGTCGCGCGGCTGAGCTCGGGCCTGAAGCTCGACCAGGCGGGGCTGGAGCTCGCCAATGTCGGGATCGTCAGCCTCTATCGCCATGACAGCCAGACCTTCGCCATCGATCCGGTGGAGAAGCTGAAGCGGGCGCGCGTGCTGACCGGCGCCGGGCTCGGTTTCGACGCGATCGGCACGCTGGAAGCGCCCTGGTTCCTCGACCGCGGCTTTGCGCGGAGCTATGCCGAAGCGGTGTTCGAGAACAATGCCAGGCTCGCCCAGCGCCTGACGGAGTTCGACGGGCTGTTCTCGCAGATCTCGCATCCGTCGCTCGCCGCCGAGGATGCGCAGGCGCCCTTCGTGCTGCTGCAGCTCCACGAAGACAGCCCGGAGAACTACCGGCGCCTGGAAGAGGTCATCGCCCGCAAGGCGCAGGCGCGGCACATCCGGTTCGACAAGGGCGGCAGCTTCGGTTTCCGTGGGCATCGCTACGAAGCGATCCTGCCCGAGGCCGGAGAGATCACGCCCTTTCTGCGCGTGGCCTTGGGCGCGCGCAAGGGATGGTCGCGGGACGGCGTCGTCGCGCTGCTGTCGGAGATCGCTCAGGCGCGCTCGATTGTGGCGCTGGGGTAGCGGGCTGGCGCTTCCATCTCGCGAACTGAAATCCAGCAGGAACTACATCAGTCTTTGCGCGGCCCATTTGTGGAAGCAATGGGTCGGCACGTCCATCACCGGCGAGAACACGCCGCCGTCGAAGGCGGGCGAGGCGCGGCCGCGCTGCATGCGCTCGACCACGCCGACATCCTCGGCGAAGACCTGCTTCCAGGTCCTGAGGTTGGCCGAGCGGATCGCGGCGTAATCGTCGCTCAAGGCCCGGTCGCCGACATAGTAGAGCTCGAGATGCTCCAGGGTGCGATCGACGTCGAGCGGCTCCAGCCGCACCGCCATGAAATGGTCCTGGTGCACGCCCAGCAGCACGTTGGGGAACAAAGCCGCGTATTCGGCGCCGCCGCGGAACTGGCGCGGCAGGTCCGGGAAGTTCGGCAGCTCCTCGCCGCTCTCGGTGAG
>DASZYM010000205.1:0-1856 GCA_035545355.1 Dongiaceae bacterium | reverse complement strand
GAGGTGTTCTGCGCGCAGATCTGGCGCGCGAGGCGGGCGCGCACGTGTTCGACCAGCGTCGCCGGATTGCGCGAGAAGGCGAGCGCGTCGGCGATGCCTTCCAGAATGGTGGAGAGATCGCGCACCGAGATGCGTTCGGCGAGCAGCAACTGCAGCACGCGTTGGATACCGGAGATCGTGATCTGGGCGGGCACGATATCCTTGACCAGTTCGCCCTGTTCCTTCGGCAACTCCTTCAGCAGCTTCTGCACCTCGCCGTAGGACAACAGGTCCGACATGTTGGTCTTCAACAGTTCGGTCAGATGGGTGGAGACCACCGTCGCGGCGTCGACCACGGTGTAGCCCTTCAGCGTGGCTTCTTCCTTCAGCGAGGCATCGACCCATGTCGCGGGCAGGCCGAAAGTGGGCTCGGTGGTGTGAATGCCGGGGACGTCGACCTGATTGCCGGCCGGATCCATCACCATGTACTGGTTCGGCCAGATGCGGCCCTGGCCGGCATCGACCTCCTTGATCTTGATGATGTAGGTGTTGGCCTCGAGTTGCACGTTGTCGAGGATGCGCACCGCGGGCATCACGAAACCCATCTCGATCGCGAGCGAGCGGCGCAGCGCCTTGATCTGCTCGGTGAGGCGATCCTGACCGTCCGGGCCGTTGACCAGCGGCAGCAGCGCGTAGCCCAGCTCGATCTTGAGATCGTCGATCTTCAGCGCGGCCGAGATCGGCTCCTCGGCGGCGGCCTGCGCTGCCGCCGCCGTGGCTTCGGTTTTGGCCGCGGCCTTGGCCTCGACCGCCGCGGCGCGTTTTTGCTTGCGTGAATTCCAGGCCAGCGCCGCGGCGCCGCCGCCGAGCGCGAGGAACGGCAGCATCGGAATGCCCGGCAGCATCGCGAGCACCAGCATCACGCCGGCCGACATGCCGAGCGCCTGCGGATAGCCGGAGAGCTGCTTCATCAGCGCCTTGTCGGCGGAGCCGGACACGGCGGCCTTGGAGACCAGAAGGCCCGCCGCGGTCGAGACGATCAGCGCGGGGATCTGCGTGACGAGGCCGTCGCCGACTGTCAGAATCGTGTAGCTGCGCGCCGCGTCCGAAAAACTCAGGCCTTGCTGCGCGATGCCGATGATCATGCCGCCGATCACGTTGATGAAGACGACGAGCAGACCCGCGACCGCGTCGCCGCGCACGAACTTCGAGGCGCCGTCCATGGCACCGAAGAAGCCGCTCTCGTCTTCCAGCGCCTTGCGACGCTCCTTGGCGGTCTTTTCGTCGATCAGGCCGGCGGAAAGATCGGCGTCGATCGCCATCTGCTTGCCGGGCATGGAGTCGAGCTGGAAGCGCGCCGCGACTTCGGCGATGCGGCCCGAACCCTTGGTGATGACCACGAAGTTCACGATCACGAGGATCGCGAACACGATGATGCCGATCACGAAGTTGCCGCCCATCACGAAGTTGCCGAACGCCTCGATGACGTGACCGGCGGCGGCCGACCCCTCGTGCCCGTGCGACAGGATCAGCCGCGTCGAGGCGAGGTTGAGTGACAGCCGCAGCATGGTCGAGATCAGCAGCACGGTCGGGAAAGCGGAGAATTCCAGCGGCGCCTGGATGAACAGCGCCGTCATCAGGATCAGGATCGACAGCGTGATCGAGATCGCCAGAAACAGGTCGAGCACCACCGACGGCAGCGGCAGAATCAGGACGACGAGGATCGTCAGGATGCCGAAGGCCAGCGCGAGGTCGCCGCGCTTGAGCATGGTCTTGATATCGCTGAAACTCGGGAAGCCCGCCGAGGTGTCCGTACCCTGGCCCGCCGTCACATCAACCATCGTCGCCGTGTCCCCTCGCGAATGCCGTTCGCGCGC
>DASZYM010000204.1:0-16978 GCA_035545355.1 Dongiaceae bacterium | reverse complement strand
GTCGCTGATGCGCCAGAGCACCCGCGCGCGGACATCGACGATGTTCTCGTCGCCGGTCAGCATCAGGCTCTCTTCCGGCACGTCGCGGTCGGCATCGCTGCCGCTGATCGTGCTGTAGCCGATCTCGGTCGAGTAGCGCTGGGTGACATTGGGCTTCTGCACGTCGCCGACCGGCCAAGGCCAGTTCCAGTGCCAGCCGGGATCGGTCTGGCCCTTATAGCTGCCGAATACCAGGTTGACGCCGACCTGGCCGGGATTGACCACGTAGAAGCCGGTCGCCGCCCAGACCACGACCACCGCGGCCACCACCAGCGCGAAGCCTCGCCCGGAGCCGATGCCACCAGGCAGCAGGTTGCGCATGCGATCCTGGCCGCGGCGCAGCATCTGCTCGAAATCGGGCGGACGATTGCCGCCGCCGCTGCCGCCGGAATTGGGGCCGCGTCCCCAAGGGCTCTTGTTGCCACCGCCGCCCCAGGGCCCGCCCTGATTGTTCCAAGCCATTAAGAACCCCAAACCGTTTCGCAACCCTGGGCCGATCGCCATGCGTTAATCAACATAGGCAAGGCAAGGCCAAGGCCTTATATGACACCGCGCAGGCTGCCGCAACGCACGGGCCGAGCCTGCTTTCGGCGCCTCCCGTGGTGCCGGATATGGGAATTTGGCCCGAAAGATCAAGCTGACAGTGCGTTAGGAACACGCCTCATGGCCGTCACCGAAGCCCAGATTTTGGATGCCCTGCGCAAGATCGCCGCACCCGGCGGTGGCGGCGACATCGTCGCGCGCCAGATGGTGACCGGCCTGGTGGTGAAGGACGGCAATGTCGGCTTCTCGATCGAGGTCGATCCCAAGGAAGGGCCGAAGCTCGAGCCGCTGCGCCAGGCCGCCGAACGCGCCGTCGATGCGATCCCCGGCGTCACCTCGGCGACCGTGGTGCTCACCGCCCATCGCGGCACGCCGCAGCCGGCGCATGATCACGGCCACGGGCACGGCCATCATCGCCACGGCCCCGCGCAGCAGCCGCGCAGCGCGCCCGGCCGCACGCCGGTCGCCGGCATCCAGCACATCATCGCCGTCGCCAGCGGCAAAGGCGGCGTCGGCAAGTCGACGACCGCGGTCAATCTCGCCCTCGCCCTCGCGGCGCTCGGCTTGAAGATCGGCCTGCTCGACGCCGACATCTACGGCCCCTCGATCCCCCGCCTGCTCGGCATCTCCGCGCGCCCCGACACGACGCCGGAGAAGAAGCTGAAGCCGATGGAGAAATACGGCCTCAAGGTGATGTCCATGGGCTTCGTCGTCGCCGAGGACACGCCGATGATCTGGCGCGGCCCGATGGTGATGAGCGCCATCACCCAGCTCCTGCGCGAGGTCGATTGGGGTCCGCTCGACGTGCTGGTCTGCGACCTCCCGCCCGGCACCGGCGACGCGCAGCTCACCATGGCGCAATCGGTGCCGCTCTCCGGCGCGGTGATCGTGTCCACGCCGCAGGACATCGCGCTGATCGATGCGCGCAAGGGATTGAACATGTTCCGCAAGGTCGACGTGCCGGTGCTCGGCATCGTCGAGAACATGAGCTATTTCATCTGCCCGCACTGCCAGGGCCGTACCGACATCTTCGCCCATGGCGGCGCGCGGCACGAGGCGGAGAAGATGCAGACGCCGTTCCTGGGCGAGATCCCGCTGGACATTGCGATCCGCGAAACCTCCGACGCCGGCACGCCGATCGTCGCAGCGCAGCCCAACTCACCGCATAGCGGCGCCTACCGCGCGGTGGCCGAGCAGGTCTGGCGCCAGTTGACCGACCAGCCGCTCCGCGCCGCGCCGCGGATCGTAATTCAGTAGTTCAGAGAGAGCGAGCCTCGCACTTCACGCCGCACTCACCACGGCGCCGCCCAGCAATCCCACCTTGCGCGCCGCGAGCACGCGATAGAGCCGCCCATAGCCCGCGCGCGTCTCATCGAGACAGGTGAAGACCAGCTTGATCGTGTGCTCGTCGTCGCTCTCGACCGCGGCGGCGAGGATCTTGTTCCAGTCGGGCAGCGCCCCCTCGGTCTGCCGCTTCACACTCGTCGCATTCGGGAAGGCCGGCCGGTCGAGCGCCAGATAAAGCGCCAGCAGCGCCCGCCAGAGCCGCGCCGTGAACGCGCGCGGATCATCGGCGAGCGGCGAGAGGATGCGCGCCGCATGCAGGCCGGTGACGCCGTGCAGCGCGCTGAAATCGTCGGTCGCGAGATACAGCAAAGCCGCCGTGCGCCGCAGCTTGTCGACGGTCAGTTCGTCGATGACCAGTGCCCGCGCGATCGCACCGAAGCGCCGGTGGGCGGCGGCCCTCGCGAACTCGAGGTCGATCAGCGCGCCCGCATCGGGCTGGAAGCCGAGATCCCATTGCTTGCGCAAAGCCGCGAGCAGCGCCAAGGGATCGTCGGTCGGCGCCATCTCCTCGACCGCCTCTTCTATCGCCGGCCCCTGCTTCGGCAGCATCAGATACCGCGACGCCCAATAGGCGAGCCCGACCGCGACTTCATCCGGCTCGTCGCCGATGACGCCGAACCCGGTGCGGATCAGCGGATGGAAGGCCGCCGCCGCGACGCCGCGCGAAAGCGTCGGCAGGTAGGTGCGGATCGCCGGCCGCGCCTGCAGCCGTTGAACCTCCTGCCGGAAGAAGCCGAGATAATCGGCATAGGCCGCCTGCTCGCCCAGTCGCTCCGTCCAGTTCCGCGCCGTGATCGCTTCGCCGGGCTCCGGCGCCGGCTCCATGTTCTTGAGATAGGCGGCCGCATAGCGCTGCAGCCGCGCCGGCGACGCGCCCATCCGCTCCAGCGCCACCAGCGCCATCGGCAGATGATTGCAGAGCCCGCCGCGATACTCCGCATGATATTCGCGCGCCCGTGCGAGGAGTGGCTTCAGCATAAGGACTACACTGGCGCGTTCTCAGGCCACGTCAAGACCCTCATCCCTGCCTTCCCCCCACGGGGGAAGGGGAGGAGAGGGTTGGGTGAGGGCAGCGCGTTGCTATTCCCCGCTCAGCACCGCCTGGAGCTCCGACCATTCGCGCTTGCCGAGGCCGGAGGTCTCCAGCGTCACCGCCTCGCCCTTCAGCATGCGCCGCACCACCGCGAGCGCGCCCTTCGACAAGGTGACCGCGCGCAGGCGATGCTGCTCGAACGCCTCGGCGGTGAGCGGCACCCAGCGCTTCAGGATCGCGACCATCGCCTCGGCATAGGCGCGGATCTCGTATTGCGCATGGCTGTCCGCGCGCAGCGAAAGGAAATGCATGAAATTGTAGAGATCGATCTTCCAATACCATTGGGTATAGAAGTTGAGGCTCAGGTTCATCCGCGCCAGCTCGCGCGCCAGGCCCTGCTTCGACGCATCGACCGTCTCGCCCGCTTCGCTCTCGTTCAGCATCTCGGCATAGTGGTCGTAGGCATTCTCGGAATCCTGCCGCAGCAGGTCGAGCACGCGCTCGGCCTCGTCGCCGGTCAGCACGTCGCCGCGGCCCTGCCGGTTCGCAACGGACTGCGCCGCCAAGTGCTCGGCCGCGGGGATGTAGAACTCGCGGTCCAGGATCGAATAGCGCGCGCTGTATTCGTTGACGTTGGCGGTGCGGTGCCGGATCCACTGCCGCGCCACGAAGATCGGCAGCTTCACATGGAACTTGATCTCGCACATCTCGAAGGGCGTCGAATGCCGGTGCCGCATCAGATAGTGGATGAGGCCCTTGTCCTCGCTGACCTTCTTCGTCCCCTTGCCGTAGGAGACGCGCGCCGCCTGCACCACCGCCGCGTCGTCGCCCATATAGTCGATGACGCGGACGAAGCCGTGGTCCAGCACCGGGATCGCCTGGTAGAGCACCTCTTCCAGTTCCGGCGCGACCGGCCGGCGGGTCGGCGCGGATTCGGCGCGCTGGCGATCGATCTCGGATTGCTGTTCGGCGGAAATCGGCATGTTTTTGCGGGACTCGGGGATGGAAAATCGGCTCGGACTTGTACGCGATACCGCCCGGGGGCGTAAACCGGAGGGCTTTGATTCCTTACGCGCCAATGCCTATATTAACGATTGTCGGGCAACCGACTATGGCGATAAACGCTCTGTGGAATAAGCGTTGCGGACCCGGGGGCAGTACCCGGCGCCTCCACCAAATTCTCCGGCCCGCGGTCGATAGGCCAGGCCGGAGCTCATGGGGGCGAAACAGGATCGACGCGCGTGGTAAAGGCAGCGCTTTTGCTCGGCATGGTTCCGCCGTTATCGGGCCATTTTGATAGATGCCAACGACAACGTTGCATCTGATCTTCGTCTGGCGGCCTAATAGCCCTCGCGGGCTATAAGTTGCTGACTTAGAACGCGGTTCGGGGGGCGCCGGGCAACAGAATGCCCCCCACTGATCTTGCGGCCGTTTCGGAAAGCGCCCTGAAGAGCGCAAGCTGCGGCCGGTGCACTGGGAGGGGTTGCGGACTCGGCCATGGCCAAGGACGAATTGGGATACGACCGGATCGTCGAGCGGCAGCTGCGCGGCGTCGCGCGCGAGGTGCTGGCGCAGGTGGCGGCCAAGGGCCTGCCCGGCGAGCACCATTTCTACATCACCTTCCGCACCGACGCCGCCGGCGTCACCATCGGGCCGAACCTGAAGGAACAGTTCCCCAAGGAAATCACCATCGTGCTCCAGCATCAGTTCTGGGGCCTCGAAGTGACCGACGACGCTTTCTCCGTGACGCTGAGCTTCGGCGGCAAGCATGAGCGCCTGCATGTGCCGTTCGACGCGCTGGTGAGCTTCACCGATCCCTCCGTGCGCTTCGGCCTGCAATTCGAGTTGAAGAACAACCAGCAGGTCGATCTTCCCGGCGGCAGCGAGGCGAAGGGCGCCGACGCCAAGACCGCCGCCAAGCCGGCGACCGTGACGCCGGGGCCGAAGGCGCTGCCGAAGACCGAAGCGAAGCCGAGCCTTCCCGGCGCCGCGCCGGCTGCGCCAGGCGAATCCGCGCCGGCTTCGGACGAAAAAGGCACCGTCATCGCCCTCGACACCTTCCGCAAGAAGCACTGACCTCGACTCGTCATGCCCGGGCATTGTTCCAATGGGCACGAGAGTGTCGGGGCGAGCCCGGCGATGACGTGGTGTCCGCAACATCGTGAGTCTTCGCGCGGAATTGCGGACGCATTCTGTCTTTGTGCAGGCGATCGCCCTGCGGCGGGTTGACCCGATTCAGCACCGGCGTTATGTTGCGCGCACCTCATCTCGAAGGAGGAGGACGTCGAATGATGCACACCACCGAGGGCTCGTTCTGAGCCAGATCCGACGCCGGTACGGCTCCACAGCCTGCCGATCCTCTTTCGCTTAACCCACAGCAGAATCGATTGAAATTGTCGCGCTGAGCCTCGGCTCATCGCCTTTGCTTCCGGACCTTCGGCGTCTTGGCCGATCGCACCCGGAATCCCTCGATTCTTCTTCGCGTTTCGCGATCGCGGATCGCGCGGCCTGTCGAATCCGGCCGCCGCGGATCGTCGCTCTTTCACAATGCCTGCGCCGTCGATCGCTCTTGAATGATCGTTCGACGAACGGGAGCGCTTTGCCTTCACGCTTCCGGATCGCCGTCGCGGGCTCACGACAACGCAACGGAGACAGTCATGACGCACTACCTGAGCCTCGCGAACCTGCTCGCCAACCTGCCGGAGATCCTCGATCGTTTGACGACCTCGGTCAGACGCAACGGATCGCGGAGCGACCGGTCGCGGCTGCACCTGCAGTCCAGCCAGTCGCCTCCACGATTGACCGGAGGGCTGATGGAGAGCCGCGAGCGCCGCGACCTCGGACTCTGGGCGCATCGCCTCAGGATCCAGGACGCAAAGGCCGAATACCTCTCGCCGCATCTGCGCCGGGACATCGGCCTCGACAACTGAGAAGCAGCGCCCGCCCCTCACCCACCGAGGGGCGGGCGCAACGCCTTCCAACTTTCGGCCCGGCACCGTTTCGAGAGCATGTAAAGGCAGGCCAAACCTCTGACGGGGAAGGCTTAATCGCGCGTTCGAGGGACGGAGCGGTTTTTCGATTCCGTCTAGGCCCGGTATAAGTTGACTGCGGCCGCGAAATCCCCGGCAATGCGGATGATCCAGTCCGCATACCGCATCATGGCCAGGAAACCACCCAACCCCATCGCCGCCGACCTCATCGCGCAACTCGACCGCAAGCTGGCGCCGCTCGGGCATATCGCGACGCGGCGCATGTTCAGCGGCTATGCCGCCTATCTCGACGGCACGGTCTTCGCGCTCATCCTGCGCGGCAAGCTCTGGCTGCGCGTCGACGACAAGACGCGGCCGGATTTCGTGAAGGCCGGGATGCAGCCCTTCGCCTACACCCAGACGAAGAGCGGCAAAGTGATCGCCGTCGAATCCTACTACCAATGCCCCGACCTCGTGCTGGCCGACGCCGCCAAGCTCCGGCGCTGGGTCAAAGAGGCCCGTCGCGCCAGCGCCGAGCGCAACAAGAAGCCGGCACGGTCTGGACAGCGGAAGGCTTCCCAGGCTTAGTTGCCTGATGCAGAGACATCGGGACTGGTTATGGCGCATGCGCACCCTCGGCTTGCGCGACTACGCGGCGATCCTGATCGTCGCCGCGTTGCTCGCGGCGTTTGCCGCCGCTGTCGCCCTCCGCATCCCTTTCAACGGTGGCAATGGCGGCTTCGGACCGGACTGGAATTGCAGTTATGCGGGCCAGGGGGACCCCGTCTGCATTAAGAAATCACCGTCGAACTGAACACCCTGCTCCCCGCCTTCGTCACTCACATCGCCGCTCCCGCGCAATCTCAGCTATTCTCGCCGCATCCAATCAGGGAGCCGCCGCCATGAACGACCAGCCCACGCCGCCCGACGTGCAACCGATGACCGACGCCGAATACGAAGCGGCGAAGAAGAGCGCGCAGAGCTGGTTCTGGTGGGGTATCCCCACCTTCTTTCGCTGCCCCTGGAACGAGGATCCGAAGGCCGCCGACATCGCCCTGGTCGGCGTGCCGCATTCGACCGGCAACGGCTCGACCGAGCGCGACCAGCATATGGGTCCGCGCGCGGTCCGGCATCAATCCGGCTTCTATCGCCGCGCCCATGCGATCCACAACATCGCGCCCTGGGACACGGCGCGGATCAACGATCTCGGCGACGTGCCGCTGCCCGAGGCGATGAACAACGAGGCCTGCATCCGCGACATCGAGGCCTTCTACCGACGGCTCGACGCGGCCAGCACCAACCCGGTCTCGATCGGCGGCGATCATTCGATCACCGGCGGCATCCTCAAGGCGATCGCCGGGCCGGGCCGCAAGATCTCCGGCGGCCGTCCGGTGGCTTTGGTGCATTTCGACGCCCATACCGATTCCTACGAGAACATGCCGCATTGGCTCGGCGCCAAGCGCTCGGCCGCGCATTGGGCCGCCTATACCGTGCGTGAAGACTCCGTCGACTCCTCGCGCAGCCTGCAGATCGGCATCCGCGGCCATCCCTCCAAGGTGATCCACACCGAGAAGGTCGGCACCGCCAGCCGCGGCCTCGGCTACCAGGTGATCACCATGGCCGAGTTCGAGGACCTCGGCATCGCCAAGACCGTGGAGAAGATCCGCGCGCGGGTCGGCGACGCCCCGGTCTATGTCACCTTCGACCTCGACTGCCTCGATCCCTCCGTTGCGCCGGGTGTCGCGAACCTCGAGCCCGGATTCGGCGGCATGTCGATCCGCGAAGCCACCCGGATCCTGCAAGGCCTCGCCGGCTTGAACGTGATCGGCGGCGATGTCGTCTGCCTGATGCCGACCAAGGACAATCCGAACCAGATCACGGCGCAGGTCGCCATGGTGGTGATGTTCGAGATCATCTGCCTGACCGCGCTGGCGCGGCAGAAGGTGGGCTAGAGATTCGTCTTCGCGTCCTCGATCGGCAGCAGCAAGGTACGCGCATCGGTGGGCGAGTCCTGAAAGCCGAACTTCCGATAGAATCCGCCAGCTCGGTCGTCGATCGCATGGACCAGGATGGCACGAACACCTATGCCGGTTGCTGTCGAGAGCGAGCGCAAGATGGCGTCGCGGAGCAACGCTCGCCCGATCTTTTGGCCCGCATAACTCGTGTCCACGGCGAGGCGTCCGATCACGATCACCGGGAGCGGATCCGGCGCGTTCTGGCGCATCTTTCGTCCGGCAGAAGCACGGGCGATCGAGCCCGCTGCCAGGCAATAATACGCCACGACCCGTTCGCCTGAACAAACGACGAAGGTGCGCGACGCCTTGCCCTCGTTCATGCGCGCACGCTGCTGCAGCCAGGTGTTCAGCTCTTCGCGGCCGCAGTCGAAGTGAGAGAAGTCATGTCCATCGCTCAGCGGCTCGGGCGCGCGCAACGGCAGAAGTGCCGTCATTTATCCCAAGGCGCCTTCTCGGCGAGAAGCTTCTTGAGCTCCGCATTCTTTCTCGGTGGCGCTTCCAGTATCTCGAGAAACGCCTGGTATTTCTCGTCATCCAGCATGAACAACCGCTGATCCAGCAGCACGTCCTGGGCCTTCTGCCGCGCGCTGTCGAGCATGAACTCGCTGCGCGACTTCCCGACGAGAGTCGCCGCGGCATCGATCAGATCCTTGACCTGCTTCGACGCGCGCAGATTGATGTTCACATCGCGCTGCCGTGTCGCCGTCCGTCCCTCGGCCATCCTGCGCACTCCAAACAGATCTATGAGCGACACCTTCGAGCGCCAGCCCTCACGGACCTGAGGTAGGTCGATGTGCGCACGTTGTCAATACACTGAGATGGATAGGGCGCAATTCGCGTCCCGACACCGTAAGAACACCAAGATCTTACACTATATCCTGGTCTAGCGTCAATAGGGATTCACCTACATCACCCTATCTGGCTGCCTGTGCATGTCGGCCGCCGCGCGTTTTGGCGCCTGTCTGCGCCGCGCCGGTTCACGCCCCCGCGACGCCCGCCATCCTCTTAGCCTGCTCTTCCAGCTCGTGGTCGGTGTCGGCGTAGCGGCGGGCGATGTCCTGGAACTCGGGCAGGATCGCGACGAAGGCATCGATGATGTCCGGGTCGAAATGCTTGCCCTGGCCTTCGGTGATCAGCGTCACCGCCTTGTCGTGGGGGAAGGGCGGCTTGTAGACCCGGCGGCTGATCAGCGCGTCGTAGACATCAGCCACCGCCATCAGCCGGGCCGCGACCGGGATCGCATCGCCGCTGAGGCCCTCCGGATAGCCGGAGCCGTCCCACTTCTCGTGGTGATAATGCGCGATCTCCTTGGCGAAGCGCAGGAACTCGACCGGCGTGCCGAGCTGCTTCTCCGCCTGCTCGATCGCCTCGCGGCCGAGGGCGGCATGGGTCTTCATGATGGTGAACTCGTCGGGCGTCAGCTTGCCCGGCTTCAGCAGGATGCGGTCGGGGATGCCGACCTTGCCGATATCGTGCAGCGGCGCCGACTTGAACAGGAGCTCGATGGTCGCGTCGGTGAAATAGCCGCTGAAGCGCGGATGGGCGCGCAGCTTCAGCGCCAGCGCCTTCACGTAATGCTGGGTACGGCGGATGTGGTTGCCGGTCTCGTTGTCCCGCGTCTCGGCCAGCGACGCCATGGTGAAGATGGTGACGTCCTGGATCGCCTGCACCTCACGGGTGCGGCGGTAGACCTCGCTCTCGAGATAGGTGTTCTTGTCCTTCAGGAAGTCCTGGCCGGCCTTCAATTGCAGATGCGTCTTCACCCGGGCCAGCAGGATCGGCGGGCTGATCGGCTTGGTGATGTAGTCGACGGCGCCGGCCTCCAGCCCCACCCGCTCGTCCTCGCTCTTCGACATCGAGGTCAGGAAGATCACCGGGATATGCCGGGTCCGCTTGTCCTCCTTCATCCGGCGGCAGACCTCGATCCCGTTCATGTCGGGCATCATGACGTCGAGCAGCACCAGGTCGGGCGGCAGGTCGCCGTGCACGACGCTCAGCGCCTTGGACCCCGAATTTGCGACCTTGACGCGATACCGGCCTTTGAGCAGGCCGGCGATCAGCGACAGATTGCTCGGCGTGTCATCGACGGCGAGGATGGTCGGCAGCAATGCGTCTTCAGTGGCGGGCGTATCCATCGGCGGAGTCCTTCTCAGCGAACCATATCGGCGGTCTCGGTGCTGCGGCTCAGTTCCCGCAGCGCCTTGTCGAAGTCATAAGCATGCGAGGCATCGGCCAGCGCGTCGAACCGGCTGCCGCCGAGCGCCGCGCGCAAGGTCGCCGCCTCGGCCTCGATCAGCTCGACGGCATCGCTGTCGTCGCTCTCGAGCAGCGCCTTCAGGCGGCGCATCACAGCGTCCTGGCGGGCGCCATCCGGCACGGCGGCGCCGTTCAAGGCGTGCGGCTCTTCCGGCGCCCCGAGCTGCGCGTCCAGCGCGGCGATCAGCGCATCCTGCGCCACGCCCCAGGTTCGCAGCAGCGCCTCGGTCCGGGCGCGCGGCGCCTCCTCGCGGATCGCGTCCTCGAGCGCCGCCGCCTGCTCCTGCAGGCGGCCGGCGCCGATATTGCCGGCGAGGCCCTTGGCGGTATGGGCCAGCCGCCGCGCGGTCGCGAGATCGTTCGCCGCCAGCGCCGCCTTCAAGGACGCCGGCACCTGCGCCTGGTCGCGCGCGAACTTGCGCAACAGGTCGCGATAGAGCTTGGTCTTGCCCAGTACCCGCGAGAGGCCGAGCGCGACGTCGAGCCCGTCGATCGCCAGATCGGAGAGATCCACCTCGGCCGCCACGGCGCGCGGCGCGGCCGGTGCGACGCCACCATCGGCGCGCGGCTTCAGCCAGCGCGCGAGGGCCGCGAACAGCAGGTCGGGCTCGATCGGCTTCGGCAGGTGGTCGTTCATCCCGGCATCGAGGCAGCGCTGGCGCTCGGCGCTGAGCACGTTCGCGGTCATGGCGATGATCGGCAGCGCCTGGAACCGCGGCGCCTTGCGGATCTCCCGGGTCGCGGCGATGCCGTCCATCACCGGCATCTGCATGTCCATCAGCACCAGGTCGTAATAGCCGTCGGCCGCGGCCTCGAGCTTGTCGATCGCGATCGCGCCGTTCTCGGCGATCTCGACCGCGAGCCCGGCGTCGCGCAGAAGCTCGCCCGCGACCTCCTGGTTGAAGTCGTTGTCCTCGACCAGCAGGACGCGGCAGCCTTTCAGCGCCGGCGGCAGCTCGGTGACGGCGGCATCGGCCCGCGCCGCGGCGGGCACGTCTTCCGACACGCCGAACAGCCGCATGGTCGCATCGAACAGCAGCGACGGCGCCACCGGCTTGATCAGCACGTTCTCGATGCCGCCCTCGGGCGCCCGCTTCATCACGTCCTCGCGGCCATAGGCGGTCACCATCACGAGGTGCGGCTTCACCGGAAGATCGAGCGCCTGGATCGCCGTGGCGGCCTCGAACCCGTCCATGCCCGGCATCTGCCAGTCGAGATAGGCGACGCGGATCGGATCGTTCTCCTTGGCCGCGCGCCTGATCGCCTCCACCGCCGCGGTGCCGGTACCGACCTGGACCGGGCGGAAGGTCATCTCCGCCAGCATCTCGGCCAGCACCAGCCGCGCGCTCGCATTGTCGTCGGCGACCAGCACCCTCAGCCCGCGCAGGTCCGGATTGGGCAGCAGCGGCTTCTCGATCGTCGCGCTGCGGCCGAGCCGTGCGGTGAACCAGAAGGTGCTGCCCTCGCCCGCCTTGCTCTCGACGCCGACCTGGCCGCCCATCATCTCGGCCAGGCGCTTGGAGATGGCGAGGCCGAGGCCGGTGCCGCCGAACTTGCGCGTGGTCGAGCTGTCGGCCTGCTGGAACGACTGGAACATCCGATCGACCTGCTCCGGCGTCATGCCGATGCCGGTGTCGCGCACCGCGAATTTCAGGGTCACGTCGTCGAGGCATTCCTCGACCAGCTTCACCGAGACGTGGATCTCGCCCTTCTCGGTGAACTTCACGGCGTTGTTGGTGTAGTTGATCAGGATCTGCCCGAGCCGCAGCGGGTCGCCGCGCAGCGCATGCGGCACCGCGCGGTCGACGTCGATGATGAATTCCAGCCCCCTGGCGCTCGCCTTCTCGGCGGTCAGCGCCGAGACGTTGTCCATCACCTTCTCCAGGTCGAAGTCGATCTGCTCGGTGGTGAGCTTGCCGGCCTCGATCTTGGAGAAGTCGAGGATGTCGTTGATGATCCCCATCAGGTGCTGGCCCGATTGCTGGATCTTCTTCAGGTAGTCGCGCTGCCTGGGATCGCTCGCCGCCTTCAGCGCCAGATGCGAGAGGCCGATGACCGCATTCATCGGCGTGCGGATCTCGTGGCTCATATTGGCCAGGAAGTCGCTCTTGGCCCGGGTCGCCGCCTCGGCCGCCTGCTTGGCCTGCAGGGTCGCCTCCTCGGCGTGCTTGCGGGCGGTGATGTCGTGGATGCTGGCGAAGGCGACCGGCTGGCCGTCCATCTCCAGCATGATCATCGAGATCTCGCAATGGAACGGCGTGCCGCCGCCCCATTTGTGGTGCAGCCAGTCGATCGCGACCGGCCCGCCGGTCCGCGCCAGCTCTTCCAGCACCCGCCGCCGCATCTCGGAGGAGCGGACGCCGTTGGGCTGCATCTCGGGCGACATCGCCGGATCGTCGAGGCAGCGGCCGATCACCCGGCTGCGGTCGGGCACCTCGAACAGCTTCAGCAGCGCGTCGTTGCAATCGCGGATGCCGTCGGGCGTGAACAGCACGAAGGCGTCGAGCGCGTTGTCGAAGATCAGCCGGAACTTCTCCTCGGCGCGCTTGCGCTCGGTGATGTCGGTGCAGAAGCCGCAGAGCGCGTAGGGTCGGCCGTTCTCCTCCAGCAGCGGCGCGATCACGCTGATCACCGTGTGCATGCCGTCGATCTGCGGCAGCGGCTCCTCGGCGACCCGCATGCGGCCGGTCTCCAGCACCTCGCGGTCGGCGGCGGCGATCGCCTCGGCCGCGCCGGGGAAGAGCTCGGCATCGGTCCGGCCGGTCGCGGCATCCGCCTCGATGCCGAACGCGTCCTGCCAATGGCGATTGACGAAGAGATACCGGCCGGCCAGGTCCTTCTGGTAGATCAGCGCCGGCGCGCTGTCCATGATCGCCTTCAGCTCCTTGCGCCGGCGCCGCGCTTCGCGCTCGGCCTTCTCGCGCTCGACCACCTGGTGCCGCAAGCGCCGGTTGGAGACCAGCATCCAGGCGATCAGGATGACGACCGCGCCCGGCAGCGGCCAATAGGTCTTGGCGACTTCGATCCAGTCGATCGCCGCCAGGCTGGGCAGCCAGCGGTCGCGGATGCGGCGGCGGTCGCCGTCGCCGATCGTGTCGATGGCGCGGTCGAGCAGCGCGGCGAGCTCGGGCCAGTCCTTGCGCACCCCGAAATGCAGCGCGCTGGTCGGCAGTCCGGCTTCGGCATGCGGCGCCAGGTTGGCGAGGTTCAGCTTCTCGATCAGGAAGGAGGCGACGATCAGGTCGCCGACATAGGCGTCGGCCCTGCCGCCGGCGACCGCGCGCAACGCCGCCTCGGTGTCGTCGACCGGCATCAGACGGATGCCCGGCACCACCTGGGGCAGGACCTCGCCGAGCGCATAGCCCCGCTCGATCGTGACCGTCTTGCCGGCGAGATCCTTGAGCCCGCGGATCGCGCCGTCGTCGCGCCGCGCGAACAGCACGTTGTTGCTGGTGATATAGGGCTTGGTGAAAGCCAGGAACTGTTCGCGGTCCGGCGTCTCCGCGACCGAGCCGATCAGATCGATGTCATGCGCCTTCATCGCGGCGATCACCGACTGCCAGTCGGGCAGCATCACCGGCTCGATCTGGATGCCGAGGCGCTGCGAGACCAGCGAGAGATAGTCGGCGCTGATGCCGTCATGGCGCCCGGTGCGGTCGATGATGTCGAACGGCGCCCAGCCGCCCTTGTAGAGGCCGAGCCGGATCGGCTGATGCGCGCTCAGCCAGGAACGCTCGTCCGCGGTGAGGGCGACCCAGTTGGTGGCGGTATCGGCGTCGCTCTGCGCCAAAGCGGGTCGCAGCAGGGCGAGCGCCACAAGCGCCGCGAGCAGGCACCAGGATGCCCACGCGCGCAGCACGTGCACCGATCTCTTTGCTGCCTTGGCCTGTGCCACGCTCCCTCCGATTCTACACGACCCGAATCTTAGAGCGCGAAAGATTTACGGATGTTAAACCACCCCGGGCGTTAACGCTGTCAAAAACCGTAGCAATCCCCACTATGTGATTGAGAGTTAATGGTTTCGATCAAAGTGCCGTCCCAGGGATGTGGTTTACGTCCTTCCCTTCCCCCCAGGGGCATTTCCCGGTAAAAGCCGACAATCCCTTCCCGTCCCGGAGCCCAACATGGCGAAAGCCGCAAAAGCCGCCACCCGCAGCGAAACCGACTCTTTCGGCCCGATCGATGTGCCCGCCGACCGGCTTTGGGGCGCACAGACCCAGCGCAGCCTGCAGAACTTCAAGATCGGCGGCCAGCGCATGCCGACCGGCCTGATCCGCGCCTTCGGCCTGCTGAAGCAGGCGGCGGCGCGCGCCAACATGAAGCTGAAGAAACTCGACCCGAAGCTCGGCAAGGCGATCGATGCCGCGGCGGCGGAAGTCGCCTCGGGCGCGCTCGACGATCATTTCCCGCTGGTCGTCTGGCAGACCGGCTCCGGCACCCAGACCAACATGAACGTCAACGAGGTGCTGGCCAACCGCGCCAACGAGATGCTGGGCGGCAAGCGCGGCGACAAGAAGCCGATCCATCCCAACGACCAAGTGAATTACGGCCAGTCCTCCAACGATTCCTTCCCGACGGCGATGCATATCGCCGCCGTGCAGCAGGCCAATGACGCGGTCATCCCGGCGCTCGAGCATCTGCAGAAGGCGCTCGCCGCGAAGTCGAAGGAGTTCGCCAGGATCATCAAGATCGGCCGCACTCATCTGCAGGACGCGACGCCGGTCACCCTGGGCCAGGAATTCTCCGGCTATGCCGCGCAGATCAAGAGCGGCATCGCGCGGGTGAAATCCTGCCTGCCGCATCTGCTCTCGATCCCGCAGGGCGGGACCGCGGTCGGCACCGGCCTCAACGCCGCCAAGGGCTTCGACAAGGCTTTCGCCGCCGAGCTCTCGGGCCTCACCGGCGTCAAGTTCGTCGCCGCCGAGAACAAGTTCGAAGGCATGGCGGCGCATGACGCCTTCGCCGAGATCTCGGGCGCCTACAACGTGCTCGCCGCCTCGCTGATGAAGATCGCGAACGACATCCGCCTCTTGGGCTCCGGTCCGCGCTCGGGCCTGGCCGAGATCAACCTGCCGGAGAACGAGCCCGGCTCCTCGATCATGCCGGGCAAGGTCAACCCGACCCAGGCCGAGGCGATGACCATGGTCGCGGCCCAGGTGATGGGCAACAACGTGGCCGTCACGGTCGCCTGCTCGAACGGCCATCTGGAGCTCAACGTCTTCAAGCCGGTGATCATCCACAATGTGCTGCAATCGGGGCAGCTCATCGCCGATGCCTGCATGAGCTTCACCGACAATTGCGTGGTCGGCATCACGCCGAACCTGCCGCGCATCAAGCAGTCGCTCGAACAATCGCTGATGCTGGTGACCGCGCTCAACACCCATATCGGCTACGACAATGCCGCCAAGGTGGCGAAGAAGGCGCATAAGGAAGGCACCAGCCTCAAGGAAGCGGCCTTGGCCCTCGGGCTCCTGAACGCCAAGCAGTTCGACGAATGGGTGAAGCCCGCCGACATGCTGGGCCCGAAGTAAGATGAGCACTACCGAGCGACAGGTCCACGTCGCCTATCTCAACGCCGCCGACGTTGCCGCGCTGGCGCTGACCGACGACGAGATTCTCGGCGCCGTCGAGAACGGTCTGCGCGCCCAGGGCGAAGGCAAGACCGTCATCGAGCCGCGGGTGCATTTGATCCCCGAGAGCTCGGCGCATGGGCATTTCAACGTGCTCCGCGGCGTGGTGAAGCCGCTGGGCTATGCCGGCGTGAAGGTGGTCGGCGATTTCGTGAACAACTACCAACAGGGCCTGCCGTCGGAGATGGCGATCCTGAACCTGTTCGATCCCGCGACCGGCATGCCCAAAGCGATCCTGGACGCGACCGCGATCACCGATATGCGGACCGGCGCCATGACCGCGCTCGGCGCCAAATATCTCGCGCGCAAGAACTCCAAGGTGCTCGGCCATGTCGGCGCGCGGGGCACCGCTTATTGGAACGTCCGGCTGCTCGATCACCTGTTCGATTTCGACGAGATCCGGGTCCACTCAAAGCGCCCGGAGAGCCAGAACGCCTTTGCCGAGCGGCTTTCGCAGGATCTCGGCAAGAAGGTGATCGCCACCACGAACTGGCGCGACTGCCTGGAAGGCGCGGATATCATGGTGGAAGCCTCGCGCCTCGCGGCGCCGGAGCCGATGTTCAAGACGGAGTGGATCAGACAAGGCGCGTTCGTCGTACCCTACGGCACGATGAGCGCGGTCGAGCTCAGCCTTACCGACATCATGGACAAGATGGTGGTCGATGACTGGGGCCAGTGCCGCAAGGGCTTGCCATTCGGCGCCTTGCGCGCCCATGTCGATAGCGACCGCCTGACCGAACAGAACCTGCATGCCGAATTGGGCCAGATCGTCGCCGGCAAGAGACCCGGGCGAGAGAGCGACGGCGAGACGATCCTGTTCTGGCATCGCGGCCTGAGCCTCAGCGACATCGCGCTCGGCGCCGCGTTGCTGGAGAAAGCGGCGGCGCGCGGCATCGGCCAGTCGCTGCGCTTCCTTTGATGGCGGATTCGCCGACGCGGCTGAAGAAGCACTCGGTCTCGATCGCCGGCCACCGCACCAGCATCACGCTGGAGGCGGCATTCTGGGACGCGCTGGGCGCGATCGCGAAGCAGCGCTCGACCACGGTCGCGGGATTGATCGCCGAGATCGATGGCGCGCGCGCATCCGACCCCGCGGCACCCAATCTCTCCAGCGCGATCCGGGTCTTCGTGCTGCGGGAGATGTCG
>DASZYM010000203.1:0-1869 GCA_035545355.1 Dongiaceae bacterium | reverse complement strand
TCGCGCAGTTCCGCGGCCAGCTCATCGTTGGGCTGGTTGGTGAGGGCGAGCACCAGATCGTCGGCCTCGATCTCCTGCTCGCTGTCGTCCAGCAGGCTGCGAATGCGGGCGCGGCCATTGGCCCAGCCGGCGATCGCCGATTCCGTGCGGAAGACGACGCCGAGCTTCGCCAGCCGCACGCGCAGCGGCCCGTCGGCGCCGGTGCGGACGATGTCGCGGCCGATCAGGGAGTCCGGCGTCACCATCGTGACCTTGTGACCCTTCTCGGCGAGTTGCCAGGCGGTGCCGCAGCCCCGCCAGTTGCCGCCTTCGTCCAGCACGATCACGGTCTTGCCCGGCTGCACCTCGCGGCCCATCACCGCTTCGACCGGCCAGACCCGCGGGCCGTCGAGGCCGGTCTCGCTGCCGGGCCTCGGCCAGTAGCGCTGAACCCGTTCCTCGGTCGGCCGTGATCCGGTCGCCAGCAAGACGACATCGGCGCCGGCCGCCTTGATGCTCTCGGCATCCGCCACCATGTTGAACTGCACGTCGACGCCGAGGCGCTGCAGCTCGCGCTCATACCAGTCGAGGAGATCGAGGATCTGCGCCCGCCGCGGCTGCAGGCCGGCGAGGCGGAACTGGCCGCCGAGCTTGTCGGAGGCTTCGAGCAGCGTCACGCGATTGCCGCGTTCTGCGGCGGCGCGCGCCGCTTCCAGGCCGGCCGGGCCGCCGCCCACGACGAGCACATGCTTGGGCGCGGCCATCTTGGTGAAGCGATCGCCGCCCCATTGGAATTCCCGGCCGGCCGACGGATTGACCAGGCAGGAGATCCAGTAGTCGCGATGCCGCCGGCCCCAGCACATCTGGTTGCAGGAGATGCAGCGGCGGATGCGCTCCGGCCCGCCGGCCTTGACCTTGTTGACCCAATGCGGGTCGGCGATCTGGCCGCGCACGATGCTGACCGTGTCGGCATGGCCGGCGCGCAGCAGCTCGGCGGCGTTCTCCGGCGTGCGGATATGGCTCTCCGATTGCACGCGGATATGCTTCACTTGCCGCTTGATCTCCGCGGTCAGCGGCTCGGTCAGGCGCTCGCCGGAGATAAAGGGTGGGATGATCTGGGCGAAATCGAAATAGCTGCCGCTGCCGACGGTCACGTAGTCGAACAAACCGCGCTCGTCATGCCAGGCGATCATCTCGAGCTGGTCGGCGGGCGAGGTGACGTCGGGCCGCGTCGGATCGATGCTGATCGCCATGCCGATGACGAAATCCTCGCCGGCGGCCTTGCGCATCGCGGTCAGCAGCTCGGTCGAAAAGCGCATGCGGTTCTCGAAGCTGCCGCCGTATTTGTCGGTGCGCCGGTTGCTGTAAGGGGTCCAGAACTGCTCGAGCAGCGCGTTATAAGCCGCCATGATCTCGCAGCCGTCATAGCCGCATTCCTTGGCCCGCTTCGCCGCGCGGGCGAAGTAGGTGATGGTTTCGGCGATCTCTCCCTGCGTCATGGCGTGGCTGCCGTCGCTGTCATGCATCGACGGCAGGCCGGAGGGCGACCAGCTCGCGTGGTAGGAGTTGTCCCAATCGCCATGGCCGCCGACGTGATAGAACTGCTGCAGGATCGCGGCGCCTTCGGCATGCACCGCTTCGGTGATGCGCCGGAAACCCGGAATGACGGCATCGTCGTCGCTGCGGAAATTGCCGCGGGTCAGGACCGCGGCCGGGTGCACCGGGATCGGCTCGACCACGATCATGGCAGCACCGCCCATGGCGCGCTCGCGGTAGTAGCCGAGATGACGGTCGCCCGGCAGCCCGTCGATGCTCATATTCGCGGTATGCGCGCCGAAGACGACGCGGTTGCGCAGGGTCAGATGGCGCAGCTTCAGCGGCTGGAACAGA
>DASZYM010000202.1:0-11163 GCA_035545355.1 Dongiaceae bacterium | reverse complement strand
CTCCGACGACAAGGGGCCGATGCTGATCCCGATCAAGACGGCGGAAGCCTATCTGAAGACCGTCGGCAAGCTGCCGATCAACGTCAAGTTCGTGATCGAGGGCGAGGAGGAGATGGGCAGCGCCCATCTCGGCGCTTTCGTGGCGCGCAACAAGGATCGCCTGAAGGCGGACTTCGTGCTCTCCGCCGATGGCGCGATGTGGCGGCCGGACGAGCCGTCGATCACCGTTGCCAATCGCGGCCTGGCGGCGCTGGAATTCACCATAACCGGTGCCGCCAAGGATCTCCATTCCGGTCGCCATGGCGGCGGCATCCACAATCCGCTCGCGGCGATCTCGCGGCTGGCGGCGTCGCTGCACGACGACCAGGGCCGCGTCGCCGTCGCCGGCTTCTATGACGATGTGCGGCCGCCCAGCAATGTGGCGCGGCGCTCGCTGGCCGACCTGCCGTTCAGTGAGGAAAAGTACTTCGAGATGATCGGCGCGCCGGAAGGCTATGGCGAAGCCGGTTACTCGCTGCTGGAACGGCAATGGCTGCGGCCGACCCTGGAATTCAACGGTCTCGGCGGCGGCTATCTCGGTCCCGGCGGCAAGACGGTGATCCCGACCACGGCGGTCGCGAAGATCACCTGCCGCCTGGTCCCCGACCAGGATCCCGACAAGATCGTCGCGTTGATCTCGCGGCATCTCCGGGAGCATTGCCCGAAGGGCGTCACCCTCGACATCGCCCCGGGCGATCACGGCTCGCGCGCCTATGCGGTGCCGGACGACCATCCGGGTCTGGCTCTGGCCGAGCGTGTGCTGGAGGAGGTCTATAACAAGAAGAGCCTGCGCGTCCGGATGGGCGCGACGGTGCCGATCGGCCTCATCTTCCGCGACGCCATCGGCGCCGAGATCGTGTTCTTCTCCTTCTCGACCGCTGACGAGGACTATCACGCACCCAACGAATTCTTCCGGCTGCAGCGCCTGGAAGACGGCCTGAAGGCCTGGATCCGTTATTGGGAGCTGCTCGGGCAGGAGGGTTTCCGCACCGCCTGAGGCTCCATTCCATTCGTTCGACCATAACAATCATCGATGCAGGGAGATGAAAAATGAAACGGTCGTTACGTCTATTGGCGCTCGCCTCGGTGGCGGCGCTGGCTTTCAGCGCTGTGGATCACGCCGAGGCGCTCACCCGGGGCGGCAAAATGGTCTATGCCCGCAATGCGGATTCACTGTTCCTCGATCCGGTGCTGCTCGAGCGCAATGTCGATATCTGGATCCTGACCAATCTCTATGACACGCTGCTGGAACCCTCGGCCGACGGCAAGAGCATCGAGCCCGGCTTAGCCACGAGCTACGATGTCTCCGCTGACGGCCTCAGCTTCACCCTGAAGTTGCGCCAGGGCGTCAAGTTCGCCGACGGCACGCCGATGACCGTCGATGACGTCAAATGGTCGCTGGACCGCGCCCGTGACCCCAATAACGGCGCCTGGAACTTCACTCTGTCCTCGGTCGATTCCGTCGAGACCAAGGGCGACGACACCGTCATCCTTCACTTGAAGCATCCCGATCCGGCGCTCGCGGCAGCCCTCGCGGTCTTCAACAGCTCCATCATGTCGAAGAAGCTGTTCGAGGCCGCACCCGGCGCGAACGATGCCGACAAGGCCAAGGCCTTCGCCGAGCATCCGGTCGGCACCGGTCCCTTCGTGCTCGAATCCTGGGATCGCGGCACCAAGATGGTGCTGAAGAAGAATCCCAACTACTGGCAGAACGGCGAGGACGGCAAGCCGCTGCCTTATCTCGACGAGCTCGATTTCCAGATCATTCCGGACGACGCGACCCGCATCCTGAAGCTGCAGGCCGGCGAGGTCGATGGCGCCGAGTTCATCCCGTATTCCCGGGTCGCCGAATTGAAGGGCGACCCCAATCTCGACATGGAGCTCTTCCCCTCGACCAAGGTGAATTATCTCACCCTGAACGTACGGCCGAAGCTCAAGGACGGCACCGACAATCCGCTGGCCGACGCCAAGGTACGGCAGGCCCTGAACTACGCCCTCGACAAGCAGGCCCTGATCAAGGTCGTGGCCTTCGATGTCGGCAAGCCGATGCAATCCTTCATGTCGTCCTCGACGCCTTTGTTCCACGGCACCGATCCGCTCTATGCCTTCGATCTCGAGAAGGCGAAGGCGCTGCTGAAGGAGGCGGGCAAGGATGGCGGCTTCGCGCTGACCGCCATGGCACTGGCCGGCAGCGCCGACGACACCGCGACGCTCTCGACCATGCAGCAGATGTGGGCGCCGCTGGGCGTGAAGCTCTCGATCGAGCAGGCGGACAACGCCACCATGGTGTCGCGCTACGATGCCGGCGACTTCCAGATCCAGACCGGCTACTGGACCGACGACATCATGGATCCCAGCGAGATCACCTCGTACTTCGCCTATTTCCCGACCACGGAATCCCAGCACAGCGGCTATAACGACCCGACCATCCAGGATCTCTTCGTGCAGAGCGGCAAGGAGCCGGACAAGGCCAAGCGCGCCGACATGTATGCGAAGATCCAGGACATCTACAACACCGCGGCGCCGATCGTGTACATGTTCGAATCGCCCTACACCGTCGCGCTCCGCAAGTCGGTGCAAGGCTTCGAGCAGATCCCGCTCGGCAACAACATCTTCATGCGCGCGCATATCGAGCAGTAGCCATGGCGAAATCGACCGACGGCCTCGACGCGGCCGGCTTGCGCCGCGTCGTGAGGCTTGGCGGGCTCGACTTGCCGGAGGAAAGAGCGGCGGCTCTGCTGCCGCTCTATTCGGCCCTGATGTCGAGCTGCGACCGTCTCAGGAAGGTCGAGTCCGACTGGGCCGGCAAGCCGCCGCCGGCGCGGGAGACCAAGCAATGAGCGATCCGCTCTTTCTCTCGATCGATGCGCTGGGGGCCGCCTATCGCAGCGGCGCCCTCTCGCCCGTTGCGGTCACGCAGCAGTGCTTGGATCGCATCCGCGCCTGCGACAAGGCGCTGAATGCCTTCATCACGGTGCTCGACAAACGTGCTCTGGAGCGGGCGAGGACCGCGGAGGCCGAGCTGCGCGCCGGAAAAGATCGCGGTCCGCTGCACGGCGTGCCGGTCGGCATCAAGGACCTGGTGGAGATGGAAGGCGTGCCGACGACTTTCTCGTCGCGCGCCGGGAGTCCGAAGCAGGGGAAGGCGGACGCGACCGTCATCCGCAACCTCGAAGCGGCGGGCGCCATCGTCATCGGCAAGACCAATCTGCTGGAATATGCCTATGGCGCGGTGCATCCGGATTTCGGCCAGACCAACAATCCCTGGAACCCGAAGCTGACTTCCGGCGGGTCCAGTGGCGGCTCGGCCGCAGGCGTAACGACCGGCATGTGCTACGCGGCGCTCGGGACGGATACCGGCGGCTCGATCCGCATCCCGGCCAGCTATTGCGGCTGCGTCGGGCTGAAGCCGACCTACGGCCTGGTGCCGCTCGACGGCGTCCAGGCGCTCTCCTGGTCGCTGGACCATGTCGGCCCCTTGGCGCGTTCCTGCGCCGATGCGGCGATCTTCCTCGCGGGCCTGACCGGCCGGCCGCATCGGGTGACGGCGCCCAAGCTCGCAGGCATGCGGCTCGGCGTGATGCAGCACGCAGGCGCGGAGAGCTGGCTGCAGCCCGAAGTCGTCACGCGCTTCGACGAGGCGGTGAAGATCCTGGAGAAAGCGGGCGCAAAGATCGAAACGGTCGCCATCCCCGACCTCGCTCTGGCCTCCGACGCGGTGCTGGCGATGATCGGTCCGGAGGCCAGCATCGTGCACCAGGACCTGATCGCACGCGAGCCGGAGAAATTCGGCGAGGTCACGCGGATGCAGATCGAGTCGGGCTTCGCCATTCCCGGCACCGCCTATGTCCGCGCCCAATTGCTGCAGCAGGAGCTGAAGCGCCGCTTTGCCGCCTTGTTCGATCGGATCGATGCCGTGCTGTCGCCGGCGGTGCCTTGGGTCGCGCCGGCCGAGGATCCGCCGCTCAACGACGACAGCGGCCCCGGCGAGATGCTCTACAGCGGCCTCTACAATCTCACCGGCCTGCCGGCTTTGGTGTTGCCGATGGGCATCGCAGGGCAGGGACTGCCGGCCGGGCTGCAGATCGTCACGCCCTGGGGCGAGGACGATCTCGCCCTGTCGATCGGCAGCGTGGTGGAGGCGGCGATCGGTCCGCTGCGCCCGGACGTCGCGGCGCTCGTCGCGCCGTGAAGCTCAACTTCGCCGGCTGGGGTGATTCTTCCGGATGATCGCGACGATGATCAGCGCAAAGCTGACCAGCCGGGTGAGATAGAAGAACGGCTCCATCTCCGCCGACACATTGGTCAGTCCGAGCAGGAGCCGCACGATGGCGTCCAGTCCGAAGGCCAGGGCGAAGAACAGGAAGAGCGAGTCCCGGGTCTGTCGCCAGAATTTAAAGAAGAACAGCGTGGCCGTGAGCGAGGCCATCGCGATCATGCCCAGCAGGACGGAATTCAGACTGTTCATGACTCCGCATCCCAAATGAGGCCGTAGAGCAGCACTGCCATGGCCACCGCCGCCGATACCGCGCGCCAGGGCGAGAAGTTGATATCGGGGAAGGCGACCTTGTCCAGCACCAGCAGCACGTTGTTCATGGTCAGGCCGCAGAAACAGAGGCCGCTCCACAGCAAGAGCCGGTACCGGCTGCGGAAATAGGCCCGCAGCAGCAGAAACGCGCAGACCAAAGCGGCGAGGGCGCAAAGGCTGTAGATGAGCGCGGCCATGCTACGTGTCCTTGGTGAATTTGAAGGCGTCGGCAAAGGCGCGGATGCGCCGCGGCTTTGCGTGGATCAATTTGGTGACCGGAATGAGCTGGCGGCGGTAGGTTTCGGCGAGCTCATCCACCGCCTGGCGCAGCTCCGGCGTGGCGCAATGATAGTGGAAGACGCCATTCTCGCCGGTCAGCAGGCCGTCACGGGCGAGGCGCTCCAGGATATCGAGCGCTTCGCCCGGCGCGATATAGAGGCGCTTGGCCACAGGATCGATTCCCCAGCGCTCGGCCGGATTGCCATGCAGCAGCAACAGCGCCTCGAGCTCTGCGACCGAATCGATATAGCGTGCAATGAAGTCCCGAAGATGCCTCGGGACCGGATCGTCTGCCATTTGTTCTTACCCCACTCACCGCGGCAGCTCGGTTCTCGTAGGGGCAGACTGAAACAATTCGGCGCGGGCTGCAACCCGACTATCAATAGATCACCGGCTCGGTGACCGGGGCGCCGAACTTGGTCTCGAGGAAATCGAAGTCGCAGCCTTCATTCGCCTGGCGGATATGCCGCGAGAACATCCAGCCATAGCCGCGCTCGTAGCGCGGCGCGGGCGCTTTCCATTCCGCCCGGCGCCTGGCGAGCTCGTCGTCGGACACGTCGAGCCGGATCGAGCGCGCCGGCACGTCGACGGAGATGATGTCCCCGGTCCGCACCAGAGCCAGCGGCCCGCCGATATAGGATTCGGGTGCCACGTGCAGGATACAGGCGCCATAGCTGGTACCGCTCATCCGCGCGTCGGAGAGACGTAGCATGTCGCGGACGCCCTGCTTGATCAGCTTCTTCGGAATAGGAAGCATGCCCCATTCCGGCATGCCCGGGCCGCCCAGCGGCCCTGCATTGCGCAAGACCAGAACATGATCCGGCGTCACGTCCAGGTCGTCGCGGTCGATCGCGACCTTCATCGATGGATAGTCGTCGAAGACGAGGGCCGGCCCGGAATGCTTCCGCAGATGCGGCGCGCAGGCGCTCGGCTTGATCACACAGCCATCGGGCGCGAGATTGCCTTTGAGCACCGCCAGCGCGCCTTCGGTATAGATCGGGTTGTCGAGCGGGCGGATGACGTCGTCGTTATAGACGGCGGAGCCTTCGATATTCTCGCCGATCGTCTTGCCGGTCACGGTGACGGCGTCGAGATGCAGGTGCTGCTTCATCCGGCTCATGAGGCCGGTCAGGCCGCCGGCATAGAAGAAGTCCTCCATCAGATATTTCTCGCCGCTCGGTCGGATGTTGGCGATGACTGGCACGATCCGGCTCGCTTTGTCGAAATCCTCGAGGCCGATATCGACGCCGGCGCGCCGCGCCTGGGCGATCAGATGGATGATGGCATTGGTTGAGCAGCCCATTGCCATGCCGACATTGATGCCGTTCTCGAAGGCCTGGCGGGTCTGGATCGTCACGGGGGTCAGGTCCTCCCAGACCATCTCGACGATCCGACGGCCGGATGCCGCCGCCATGCGGATATGGTTGGCATCGGCTGCCGGAATCGACGAGGCGCCGGGCAGCGACATGCCGATCGCCTCCGCGATCGCCATCATGGTGGCGGCGGTCCCCATCGTCATGCAGGTGCCGTAGCTGCGGGCGATGCCGGCCTCGATCTCCTCCCAGTCCAGCTTGCTGATATTGCCGGCGCGGCGCTCGTCCCAGTACTTCCAGACATCGGAGCCCGAGCCCAACACGTTGCCCTTCCAGTTGCCGCGCAGCATCGGCCCGGCCGGCACATAGATCGCGGGCAATCCGGCGCTGGTCGCGCCGAGCAGCAGCCCGGGCGTGGTCTTGTCGCAGCCGCCCATCAGCACGACGCCGTCGACCGGATGGGAGCGGATCAGCTCCTCGGTCTCCATCGCCAGCATGTTGCGGTAGAGCATGGTCGTCGGCTTGACGAAGATCTCGGCCAGGGAGATCGCCGGCAGCTCGATCGCGAAGCCGCCGGCTTGGAAGATGCCGCGCTTCACGTCGTCGACGCGCTGCTTGAAATGTGCGTGGCAGGGATTGATGTCGGACCAGGTGTTGACGATGCCGATCACCGGCTTGCCCTGCCAGTCGGCGGCGGCATAGCCCATCTGCATGGCCCGCGAACGATGCCCCATGGAGCGAAGGTCGTCGGGTGCGAACCAGCGGGCGCTGCGAAGCGTTTCGGGCGTCTTGCGAGGCGTGTTCATGGGCCATCCGGCAGGCTATGGGGCAATGCTTCTCCATAGCATGCCGACCCGGGCGGCGCAGGACTACTTGCTGTCGGCGAGATCCGTCCCGTCCCAATCCGACGGCGGCGGGTTCGCTCGCAAATCCTCGCAGCGCAGGATCATATGCCGCGCGGCGAGATCGCCGCCACGGCGCTGGTCGGCTTCCCGGAAGCGTGCGATGGCGCCGTCCCAATCGCGTCGCAGATAGCGCTCGAAGGCTGCTTCATAATCGGCGATCCAGGCAAGGTCGCCGAGCGTGGCGCGCTGGGCGGCAAGGCCGATCAGCTCATAAACCGTCTGGCCGCCGCGGCGGCCATAGACGGCGACGCGATCGACCCGCCGCAGGATGACGTCGTCGCCGGCCGCCAGCGCGGTCGTCTCTCCGATCAGGATGTCGGTGCCATAGCGCTTGTTCAGCCCCTCGAGCCGGCTCGCGACATTCACCGCATCGCCGATCGCGGTGTAGTTCCACCGGTTGCTGGATCCGATGGTGCCAACCAGGGGATCGCCGGAATTGATGCCGATGCGCAACGCCAGTGCGGATGTCGCCTGGGCCGAATGCCGGAACGCGTCGCGGCAGGCCAGAGCCGCCTTGCAAGCCGCCAAAGCATGGTCGGGCAAGGCGGTCGGTGCGTTCCAGAAGGCCATGACGGAATCGCCGATGAATTTGTCCACCGTGCCGGTATGCGCATGGACGATGCTGGACATCGAATCCAGGTGGTCGCCCAGCAGGCCGACGACCCGCTCGGGCTCGGCTTCGCTGAGACCGGTGAAGCCGGCCAGGTCGGTGAACATGACGGTCAGGGGTTGCGTCCGCCCGCCGAGTTTAGCCTCGCCGCCCTCGCGGAGGAGCGTTTCGACCAGATCGGCCGGGAGATACTTGCGAAACGCGGACAGGCCGTTGCCGGCCAGCCGCAGGGTGCGTGACAGCTCGTCGAGCTCGCGCAGCCGCGATGGATGATAGGTCAGGTCGTCGAGCCGGAAGCGCTCGATCTGCCGCATCTGCTCGGCGATCCCCGCAAGGGGACGGGTGACCAGGCGGTGGGTCACGATCGCGCCGAAGATCGACACGGCGATCACCAGGGCGATCACCAGCATGGAGAGGCGCTTGGTCGCCGCCGGAATGTCGCCCAGGATGTCTTGCGCGGGAATGACGGTGGCGACCACCCAATGCCGAAACGGCAATGGCGTGAAGGTCACGTAGTAGTCGATGCTGTTCCCCATCATGCCGCCCATCACATCGACGCTGCGGGGCGCCGGCATCGAGACCAGATCGATCTGGTGCTCGTCGATCGAATGCACCAACGCGGCCGCCAGCGCGCCGTGGGAGGCATCCAGGTTGTGCCAGCCGCCTTCGGTGCCTTCTCCGACCATCTCGGCGCTCAGGACCTTATTACCGGGAGCAAGGACGAAGGCGCGGCCGTGTTCGGTGACCTTGAGCGCGGTGAGGAACCGCGCCAGTCGGTCGAGGTCGATCCCGACCATCATGACGCCGAGATAATGGCCATAGACCGTGAGCTTGCTGGAGATCGCGATGCCGGGCTGTGTGCCGAGCGGCGTCTCGCTGTATTCGCTCCAGACCGGCGCCTTCGCCTGGTCGGCTGCGCGGTACCAGCTCTGGTTCGTGGCGCGGAAATCCGAGGAACTGAGCGCGCGATCGAGAAACTGGATATCGCCGACGATCGGCTGATAGCTGTCGATGCGGAGTTCGTTCGCATAGGGCGATGGCGGCCCGCGGCGGACTTCCACCATCCGGATGCCTTCATCGGGGTCTTTGCGGGCACCGAAGAAATTGTCGTTGGGCCAGCCAAAGGCGACCCAGGAGATGGTGGGCTGCGATTGCAGCAGCGAGAGGAAGACGAATTCCCGCTTGGCCTCGTCGGTGACCTTGATCACGTCCTGGAAGAAGATGGTGCGCAGCGCTTCTTCGCTGGCGGTGGCATTGGTGAGCACCTGCTGCAGATTGCCGGCGACGGTGTCGGCGATGCGGGTATTGATCTCCTTCACCAGATCGTCCGCGTTGCGGCTATAGGTGCGCTGCCAGCTCTCGTGGACCAGCACCGCGGTCAGGACGCAGATACCCGCCAGAAGCAGGGTCAGCACGGTGCCCATGGCGATCCGTCGCGATGGAGGCCGGGGCGGAGCCGCGATAGCGGAGCCGGCCGGCACAATGTCGCTGGAGGGCGTCAGCCTATCCACGTCTTGACCCATGCCGATCCGGTTCAAGGGTGTTTTCCGATCCAAAGGTGCCGGCCCATTATACGGCCTGGGGATGCTCGTTCGCGAGCGGGCGAACGTTACCATGCGCCGGATCACAAAGCGCTGAGCTGGATCGTTAACTCCCGCGAATCGATTTTCAGGCGCGGAAGCATTTTCCCTGTAACGCCCTCCGCCTTAAGGTCGAAGGGTAGGGCGGGGATCGTCCCCGACACCCAACCGAGGGAGAGCATATGAAGACCTCCAACGCCCTTCTGATGGCCGCCGCCACTGCGGCGCTCGGCCTGACCGCGATGGCCCCGGCCAATGCGGGACCCGCGCCCAAGCCGTCTTATGAATCCGAGAAGTGCTTCGGCGTGGCCGCGAGCGGCAAGAATGACTGCCAGACCGCGACCAATTCGTGCGCCGGCACCGTCACCCAGCCGATGCAAGGCGACGCCTGGATCTACGTGCCGACGGGCGTATGCGGCAAGATCGGCGGCGGCAGCCTCGAGCCGAAGCAGAGCTGAGATGCATGGCGGGGCGAGCATCGCCCCGCCAGTCCTTCCTTTCCGCGGATAGTGACTTCGAATGACATTCTCGACGATGGACGGCGTGAGGCGTCAGGGTTGGCCGGATCGCGTTCGGGCGGTGTATGCCCGGCTGGGACTTCTGCCGCTCAGCCTTATTCAGTTGATGGCGCGCCTCAGCATGGCGATCGTCTTCTGGCGCTCCGGTCAGACCAAGCTCGCCAACTGGGACCTCACGCTGCAGCTTTTCACCAACGAGTACAAAGTACCGATCCTGCCGCCTGAGATCGCGGCGCCGATGGCGGCGGCCGTCGAGCTTTCATGCCCGATCCTGCTGGTGCTGGGTCTCTTCACCAGGCTGGCGACACTGCCGATGATCGCCATGACCTTGGTGATCCAGATCTTCGTCTATCCTCAATCCTGGCCCGATCACCTGGCGTGGTTGACCTTCCTCCTGCTGCTGCTCACCCGCGGCCCGGGCGTGGTCTCGCTGGATCATCTCATCGACAAGTCCTTGATGCGGCGCTGAGCGGATGGCCTACGAAGGGCTCCATCGTGGGAGGACGATTTCGCAGGCCGGCATCGGTTGGCGTGCGCCGCATCATCGCGCGGTGCTGGAGACACGACCGCCGCTCGGCTTTCTGGAAGTCCATGCCGAGAACCACATGGGTGGTGGCCGGCGCAGCGCGGTTCTGGCGGAGGCGCGACGGCACTACCCGATTTCGATCCACGGGGTCGGACTGTCGCTCGGCAGTGCCGAGGGCGTCGATCCGACCCACCTCGATGGGTTCGCCCGGCTGGTCGCGCAGATCGAACCGTTCCTGGTCTCCGAGCACGTCGCCTGGTGCCGTCAGGACGGCGTCTACCTGAATGATCTGCTGCCGCTGCCTTATACCGAGGAGGCGCTCGGTGTCTTGGTGCGCAACATCGACCGGGTGCAGAACCGGATCCGACGTCCCATTCTGATGGAGAATCCTTCGACCTACCTCGAGTTCCGGCATTCGACGATCCCGGAGGGCGCATTCCTCGCGGAGATGGCGCTGCGCTCGGGTTGCGGCCTGCTGCTCGACGTCAACAATCTCTACGTCAATGAGCGCAATCACGGAAAATCGGCGCGCGAAGCGATCGCGGCGCTCGATCCAGGCACCGTCGCCGAGATTCATATCGCCGGACATCACGTGGCCGAGCTCGGCGATGCGACGATCCTGATCGACGATCACGGCGCGGCGGTCGCAGATCCGGTCTGGGCGCTCTATTCCGAAGCAATGGCGCGCTTTCCCGCAGCGGTGACTTTGGTCGAATGGGACAGCGCGATCCCACCTTTGCCCGTCTTGCTCGCGGAAGCGGAGAAGGCGGACGCGCATCGGTCTGCCGACACAAGGGAGGCCGAGCTTGTCCGCTTTGGCTGACCTGCAGCGCGGTTTCGCCGGCGCCGTCCGCGGCCTTCCGAT
>DASZYM010000201.1:0-3694 GCA_035545355.1 Dongiaceae bacterium | reverse complement strand
GTGCCCAGCTCCTGGTGCAGCCGCTTGATCTCGCCGCGCATCTCGTCGCGGAGCTGGGCGTCGAGGTTGGACAAGGGCTCGTCGAACAGGAAAACCCGTGGATTGCGCACGATGGCGCGGCCGATGGCGACGCGCTGGCGCTGGCCGCCGGAGAGCTGCCGCGGATAGCGCTGCAGCAGGCTGCCGATGCCGAGCATCGCCGCGGCGCGCTGCACCCGCTGCTCGATCTCCGGCTTCGGCGTGTTCCGCGCCTTGAGCGACAGGCTGATATTGCCGTGCACCGTCATATGCGGATAGAGCGCGTAATCCTGGAACACCATGGCGACGTCGCGGTCGCGCGGGCGCATCTCGTTGACCACCTCGCCGCCGATCTCGATCGTGCCGCCGTCGATATCCTCCAGCCCGGCGATGGTGCGGAGCAGGGTGCTCTTGCCGCAGCCCGAGGGGCCGACCAGCACGGTGAACTCGCCGTCGGCGATCTCGAGATCGATGCCGCGCACGGCCGGCACGCCGGCATAGTTCTTCTCGAGACGGGTGATCTTCACATTGGCCATCGGGCGGCTCTCATCGGCTTCTCTCGGTCATCCGCGGATCGCGCCCAGGGTCAGGCCGCGCACCAGGTGGCGCTGCACCAGCATCCCCAGGATCAGCGACGGCACCAGCGAGGTGGTGGCGAGGGCGCAGGCCTCGCCGTATTGCGCGCCCTGGAATCCCAGGAAGGCGCGGAACACGGTGGGCAGGGTGAAGGCGTAGCGGCTGGTCAGGATCAAAGCGAAGAAGAACTCGGTCCAGACCGCGATGAAGGCGAAGACCGCCGCCGCGACGATGCCCGGTGCGGCCAAAGGCACGGCGATCTTCCACAGGGTCTGCCAGCGGCTGAGCCCGTCCACCAGAGCCGCCTCTTCCAGCGATTTCGGGAGCTGGCGGAAATAGGCGTACATCATCCAGACGGTGAGCGGCAGCGTCATGAAAGTGTAGGCGAGGATCATGCCGATATGGGTGTCGTAGAGCTTCCAGCCGCGGAACAGCAGGAAGATCGGCAGGATGATCGCGACCGGCGGCAGGAAGCGCTGCGACAGCACCCAGAAGGCGAGGTGCTGGCCCCCGGTGTTGAAGCGCGCCAGGCTGTAGGCCATCATCGTGCCGAAGATGGTCGAGAGCACGGTCGAGGCCGAGGAGATGATCAGGCTGTTCACCAAAGCCTGCAGGCCGCGATAGGAGAAGAGCGCCGCGGTGTAATGCACGATCGTGGGCTCGGCCGGGAACCAGACCGGCGGCACGACCAGGTAGTCGCTGGTCGGCTTGATCGAGGTGACGATCATCCAATAGAGCGGCAGCAGCACGAAAGCGAGGAAGCCGATCAGGAAGACGGCGCGCAGCACGCCGAGCGTCGGATTGCGTCGCGCACTGCGCCGCCGTCTTGAAAGCGAGGGGGCTTGGACCACCGCCATCAGACCTTCTCCGCTTTCAGCAGGCGCCGCACCAGGACCATGATCACGATCGAGAGCAGGATCAGGAAGATCCAGCTCCCGGCGGTCGCGACCGAGAGGTGGAACTGCTGGAAACCCACCTGATAGAGATAGTAGGAGGCGGTGTAGGTCGCGGTGCCCGGGCCGCCGCCGGTCATCATGAAGATGACGTCGAACAAGCGAACCGCATCCAGCAGCCGGAAGGTCACCGCCAGGATGATGATCGGCCCGAGCTGCGGCAGCGTGATGTAGAAGAAGGTCTTCAGGGTCGAGAGTCCGTCGAGCTCCGCCGCCTCGTAGAGATGCTGCGGGATCGCGGCGAGGCCGGCCAGCAGGATCACGAACATGAACGGCGTCCATTGCCAGACATCGGCGATCACGATCGCGATGTAGTACCAGGGCGAGTCGCTGAGCCAGCTTATCTCGACCGGGCGGCGGAAGATCTCGCTGAGGATGTAATCGGCGGGGCCGAACGGCCGCTGCAGGAACAGGGTCCAGGACTGGCCGACGATCACCGGGCTGATGAAGAGCGGGATGATCAGGATGGACATGGCCAACCCGCGCCCGCGGAAGCTCTTGACCATGCAGAGCGCCAGCGCCAGGCCGAGCACGAACTCGACCGCGACGTTGACCACCGAGAGGATGAAAGTCAGCACCAGCGCAGATTGCGCGATCGGATCGGTGGCGACGGTCTGGAAGTTCAGCAGGCCGACGAAATCGTGGCCGGGGATCTCGAAGTCGTAATTGACGAAGTTGACCCAGAGCGAGAACAGCAGCGGGTAGACCGACAGCGCCAGGATCAGGATGACCGCAGGCGCCACGATCAGCCATTTGAAATGCCGCTCCGCCCAGGCCGAGAGGGCGGAGTGGCGCAACGATCCGGTGGATGGGGAAACGCCGGTTGCGGTCATCGTTCGGTCAAACCGATGCGCCGGCCGGAGCCCGAAAGCCCCGGCCGGCGCAGGTCCTCACGGCAGCTTCGGCGAGAGGCCGAGCTTGTCGATCGTGTTGTCGGCATAGGAGCCCGGCAGTTTCTTGAACTGCTCATAGGCCGCCTTCTGCACGTCGAGGCCCAGCCGCTTGTTGGTCGCGTCCCATTCGGCCGCCGCCTTTTCCAGCGCGCCCTTGGGATCCTGGCCGCCCCAGACCGCGGTGCACATGCGGTCGAGGGAGAGCGCGAAGTCCTGCCATCCCGGCATGATGATATCGACCACGCCCTGGTTCGAGCATGCGCAGAGATTGTAGAGATAGTCCTTCGCATTGGGCCAGAGCGCCTGATAGAGCGGCGAGGTGTAATGCGCGATGCGATAGGGATCGCGCAGGGTGTAGGGCAGCATCACCCGCACCAGCGAGAGCTGCGGCGAGGTCACCCATTGGGTGAAGAGATAGGCCGCCTCCTCGTTGGGCGAGCCGGCGGCGATCACCTTGGCATAGCCGGTCGCGTGCTCGCCGTTGCCGCCGGGCACCGGCGCATAGCCGGCTTTGCCCGCGATCACCGATTGCGGCACGAAGTTGATCGCCTTGGCGCGCTGGGAATAGTTCTCCGTCATGCGGCCGGTCGGCGGCCAGGAGAACAGCATCGCCACCTTGCCCTGCAGCCAGGCGACCCAGGCCGCGACCGCGTCGAGGTCGTTGTTGCCGGGCATCGAGGCCTTGTTCTGGGCGATCATCTGCTCCATCGTCTTCTGGCCTTCCGCCCCGGCGATCAGGGCATGGAAGTCGCCGTCGTCGAAGAACTTGCCGCCATTGGCCCGGTATTGCTGCAGGAAGCTGTACTGGTTGCCCGGGCTGCCGAACTTGCGGAAATGTGCGGCGCCGTAAACGTTGGGCGCCATCTGGTCGGTGATGAACTGCGCGGTCTGCGCGTAGTCGTCCCAGGTCTTCGGCACTTCGAGATCCTTGCCGAACTTCGCCTTGTAGGCGTCCTTCAGCTTCGGATCGTCGAACACGTCCTTGCGATAATAGAGCGCGAACTGGTCGCCGTCGTCGAAGAAGGCCCAGGTCTTGCCCTTATAGGTCGGCATCGCCTTGAACAGCGGGTGATAGTCCTCGAGATCCGCCTTGTTGATGTATTTGGTGAAATAGTCGTCCAGCGGAATGATGACGCCGCCATTGGCCAGCGACGGGATCCAGGCCGGCTCGACGTCGAGGATATCATAGGCGCCGGAATTGGCGATGTGCTCGGCGATCGGCTTGGAATACTGATCGGGATGCGGCAGCTCGAT
>DASZYM010000200.1:0-9395 GCA_035545355.1 Dongiaceae bacterium | reverse complement strand
CTGTTCGGCGTGATCTTCGTCGATCTCATGGACCTCTACGGCCTCCCTTGGGGCGTCGCGGTGCTGATCATCGTGGTCGGGGGCATCGTGTTGGGCGCCATCCACGGCTTCCTGATCACCAAGGTGAAGATCCAGCCTTTCGTGGTGACCCTCTGCGGCCTGCTGATTTATCGCGGCCTCGCGCGCTGGTACACCGAGGACGGCACGGCCGGCTTCCAGTTCGGTGAGACCTTCCCGACCCTGGAATGGCTGACCACCGGCCGGATCAACGTCCCGAATCCGGTGGCCGGCCTGTTCGGCGGCGCGCCGGTATGGCCGATCCCGAACAGCTTCACCGCCCTGGTGATCGTCGCGGTCGTCATGGGTGTCGTCCTGCATCGCTCGGTCTTCGGCCGCTATCTCTTCGCGGTCGGCAAGAACGAGGAAGCGGCGCGCTATTCCGGCATCCGCTCCCAGGCCATCATCGCCGCGGCCTATGTGATCAACGGCGGCATCGCCGGGGTCTCCTCGATCTACCTCACCATGTACACCCGCTCGATCTCGCCGGCCTCGCACGGCAATTTCTATGAGCTCTACGCGATCGCCGCGGCGGTGCTGGGCGGCTGCTCGCTCAGGGGCGGCGAGGGCTCGGTCTTGGGCATCGTGCTCGGCGCCGTCTTGCTGCAGATCCTGCAGAACCTGGTGAACCTGCTCGGCATCCCGAGCTCGCTCAACTTCGCGGTCATGGGTGCCGTGATCCTGATCGGCGTCATCGCCGACCAGCAGCTCGTCCGCTACCGCAACCGCAAGGCCAACGAGCGCAAGCGCCTGGTCACCGCTGGCGGGCCCGCGCTCGGCACGGCGGGTGCGGAAGAGAAATAGCGGCGGAAGGCCAAGCGTCATTGCCGGGCTTGACCCGGCAATCTCGTGCCGGCTGAAGCCAGATGCCCGGGTCAAGCCCGGGCATGACGAGTGAAATCGACAGATCCGGTTCTACGCCACCTCTTTCACCAACTGCCCCTGGTCGAGGATGTAGCGGTTGAGCAGGGGCAGGCAGGCGCCGCCGATGGCGCGGGCGTGCTGGCCGACCTGGCCTTCGACGATGGCGGGCGGTTGAATGCCCGCGAGATCGAGGCCGCGCATCGCCGACTGCGTCGCGGCGGCGATCCGGGCGCGGACCTCGGGCGGGAAGCCGCCGTCGATGATCACCGCCGGGAAGTCGATCACCGAGGATGCGGCGACGATCGCATGCGCCAGCGGCGGCGCGATCTCGGCGATCCACGCCCCGAGATGCGGTTCGAGGCCGCTCCAATCCTGCGGCTGACGCAAGAGCGGCGACGGATCGACCTTCGCGGCCTTGAGCCGCATTTCCAGCATATGAACGGAGGCGGCGTCGATGAGCTGCACCGATTTGCCCTTTCCGCCGGGGACCGGCATCGAGCCGATCGCGCCCGCATTGCCGCCGCTGCCGTTGAAGACCGCGCCGTTGATCACCACCCCGCCGCCGATGAAGAAGGCGATGAAGAAATAGAAGAAGTTGCGATAGGCGCTGCCCCGCCCGAACACGACCTCGGCGACGCAGGCCGATGTGGCGTCGTTCTGCAGGAAGACGGGGAAGGGGAGGCTGGATTCCAGCTCCGCCAGGAGGTCGGCGCCGCGCCAGGCATCCATCTCCTGTTGCGGCGCGCCCACTTCCTCGGCCCAGTTCCAGAGCTCGAAGGGCGAGGCGATGCCGAGGCCGGCGATCCGCTTGCGACGCGCGGGCGGCAGCGTCTTGGTCAGCGCGGCGATCTCCGTCCTCGCAAAAGCGAGGATCGCGCCCGGCAGCGGCCAGGCATAGCTGCGCCGGCATGACTGCCGCACCCGGCCGACGAAATCCATCAGCACCAGCTCGACGCTGCGCCGGCCGATCTTGAGCCCGAAGGAATAGACACCGTCGGGTGCCAGCGCCATCGGGATAGAGGGCTGGCCGACGCGGCCGCGCACCGGCGCCTGGCGCGCCAGCAGGCCTTCCTCCTCGAGCCGGCGCATGATCACCGAGACCGTTTGCGGCGAGAGTCCGGTCAGCCGCGCGATGTCCGCTTTGGCAAGGGCGCCGTGGCGCCGCACCAGCGACAGCAGCAACTGCTCATTGTGCACGCGCACATCGGTCTGCTTCGAGCCGCGGCCGCCGGGCGCCGGGTGCGAAGCCGGACCCGGCTGGTTCATCTCCGCGATGGCGCGCGGCGTCGTCACGATGGCTTCCCGGAGGAGTGTTCGCTGAATAAATCAGGTATAGTTATATATTGACACCCTCGCCCATCAATGGTCTTTCTAATGGCAGGCTGGGTGGGCATGGGATCGTGCCGACCTCCGCTTGCAACGAACGAACAGGCCGATCGACGGCCGCAACTGGGAGGAACCACGATGAAGAAGGCATTGCTTTCGACCGCTCTCGGCGCGCTCGTGATGAGCGTCGCGTTCGCCGGTGCCGCCAACGCGGCGGGCACCGAGGCCTGTCTCATTACCAAGACCGATTCCAATCCGTTCTTCGTGAAGATGAAGGAAGGCGCGCAGAAGAAGGCCGACGAGCTCGGCATGACCCTGAAGGCCTTCGCCGGCAAGATGGACGGCGACAATGAGAGCCAGGTCGCGGCGATCGAGACCTGCATCGCCGACGGCGCCAAGGGCATCCTGATCACCCCGTCGGACACCAAGGCGATCGTCTCCTCGGTGAAGGAGGCGCGCGACGCCGGCATCCTGGTGATCGCGCTCGACACGCCGCTGGAGCCGATCGACGCGGCCGACGCGACCTTCGCCACCGACAATTTCGAGGCCGGCAAGCTGATCGGCCAATGGGCGCTGAAGACCCTGGGCGACAAGGCGAAGGATGCGAAGATCGCGCTGCTCGACATCAATGTCAGCCAGCCGACCGTCGAGGTGCTGCGCGACCAGGGCTTCCTGACAGGCTTCGGCATCGACACCAAGGACATCCACAAGGACGGCGACGAGACCGATCCGCGCATCGTCGGCAACGACGTGACCGACGGCAACGAGGAAGGCGGCCGCCGGGCGATGGAGAATCTCCTGACCAAGGATTCCGGCATCAACCTCGTCTACACCATCAACGAGCCGGCGGCGGCCGGCGCCTATGAGGCGCTCAAGGCCGCGGGCAAGGAGAAGGGCGTCACCATCGTCTCGGTCGATGGCGGCTGCCCGGGGGTGAAGAACGTGGCTGCCGGCATCATCGGCGCGACGTCGCAGCAATATCCGCTGCTGATGGCCTCGAAGGGCATGGAGGCGATCAAGGCCTTCGCCGATACCGGCAAGAAGCCGGAGAAGACGCCGGGCCTCGACTTCTTCAACACCGGCGTGACGCTGATCACCGATCATCCGGTGGACGGCGTGCCTTCGATCGATACCAAGGAAGGCCTCGCCAAGTGCTGGGGTTGACCGCCTAGGCAATCGGCAAGACACTCACGTGAAGAGCGTGGGGACGGCCCTGGGGCACCCCCAGGGCCGTTTCATTCTCGCTTAGTTTGGGAGTGAAGCATGGCCGAGGTACAAGCGGGAAACCCGCGACCGGCGGATTACGAGAAGCATCTGGCGGAAGCCGATGGCCGCGTCGCCTCGTTCGAGGAGCACGACCGCTCCGCGGTCAAGCGCATCCAGCACTTCCTGCATTCGAGCCCGTCCGCGGTGCCGCTGCTGGTGCTCATCCTCTCGATCGCCTTGTTCGGCATCGTCGACGGCAAGAAGTTCTTCTCGCCTTTCGCGCTGACCCTGATCCTGCAGCAGGTCGCGATCGTCGGCATCGTCGGCTCGGCCCAGACCCTGGTCATTCTCACCGCCGGCATCGATCTCTCGGTCGGCGCCATCCTGGTGCTCTGCTCGGTCGTGATGGGCAAGTTCAGCGTCAATTACGGGCTGCCCTCGGCGGTCGGATTGGCGGCCGGCCTGCTGCTCGGGCTGGCTTGCGGCGCCTTCAACGGCTACCTGGTCGCGCGCATCAAGCTGCCGCCCTTCATCGTGACCCTCGGCACCTGGCAGATCTACAGCGCGGCGAACTTCATCTACGCCGCCAACGAGACGATCCGCAGCCAGGACGTCGATGCCCAGGCGCCGATCCTGCATTTCTTCGGCAACAAGATTGAATTCGGCCAGGCGAACTTCACCTTCGCCGTCTTCCTGATGATCCTGATCGCCATCCTGCTCTGGTACGTGCTGAACCACACGGCCTGGGGACGCCATGTCTATGCCATCGGCGACGATCCGGAGGCGGCGCGGCTCTCGGGCATCAACGTGCGGCGCAACCTGATCTCGGTCTACGCGCTGGCCGGCGTCATCTGCGCGGTCGCCGGCTGGGCGCTGATCGGCCGCATCGGCTCGGTTTCGCCGCTCGGCGGCCAGAACGCCAATATCGAATCCATCACCGCCGCGGTGATCGGCGGCACCTCGCTGTTCGGCGGCCGCGGCTCGATCATCGGCACCATGTTCGGGGCGCTGATCGTCGGCGTGTTCGGCCTCGGTCTCCGTCTCTGGGGCACCGACCCGCAATGGACCTATCTCTCGGTCGGCGCGCTGATCATCGTCGCGGTCGCGATCGACCAATGGATCCGGAAGGTGTCGGCATGACCCAGCCCGTCTCGGCGATCCTTGAAGCGAAAGGCATCGTCAAGCGCTTCGGCCGCGTGGTGGCGCTCGACGGCTGCGATTTCGATCTCTATCCCGGCGAGATCCTGGGGTTGATCGGCGATAACGGCGCCGGCAAGTCGACCCTGATCAAGGCGATCTCCGGCGCCATGAGCATCGATGCCGGCGAGGTCCTGCTGGAGGGCAAGCCGGTCGCGTTCCGCTCGCCGATGGAGGCGCGGGAGGCGGGGATCGAGACGGTCTACCAGACCCTCGCTCTGTCGCCGGCGCTCTCGATCGCCGACAACATGTTCCTCGGCCGCGAGCTCCGGAAGCCTGGCTTCGTCGGCCGGTATTTCCGGATGCTGGACCATGCCGAGATGGAGAAGCGGGCCCGCACCAAGCTCTCGGATCTCGGCCTGCTCACGATCCAGAATATCGGCCAGGCGGTGGAGACCTTGTCCGGCGGCCAGCGCCAGGGCGTGGCGGTGGCCCGCGCCGCCGCCTTCGGCTCCAAGGTCGTGATCATGGACGAGCCGACCGCGGCCTTGGGCGTCAAGGAATCCCGGCGCGTGCTGGAGCTGATCCTCGACGTGAAGAAGCGCGGCATCTCGATCGTGCTGATCTCGCACAACATGCCGCATGTCTTCGAGGTCGCCGACCGCATCCACATCAACCGCCTGGGGAGGCGGCTCACCGTCATCGATCCCAAGCTGCATTCGATGTCGGATGCGGTGGCGATGATGACCGGCGCCATGGCCCCGCCGTCCGTGCCCGAGGCGGCATAGCGCCGCCGGCGCGTCCGGCATGGAACCCGACGCCGCGACCGCCAGAAGGGATGGACTTTTGGAACAAAAAGTGTACAATATCTTGGCTAACAGGGCGGCCAGTCAGCGCGATATCCAACGTCCAACGTAGACCGGACGTATACAGATTCGAAAATCGAATCCTCCCCTTATGTGCCGATAATCCATTACTTCCAGGCGCTTAACCATCAGTGGCTAGATAAACGCCGCGTACCTAATGCGCTCATGTTCTCGTCAATACTTGACTCCGTCAACTATTGATGCAACCCTGCCTGAAAATGATCGGGGAGGGCGCATGGCGCTGCAATCGGCCCAGGATGCGTTGGAGCATGACGTCGCCGCGGTGCGGCGCTTCAACCGGTTCTACACCCAGAAGATCGGCGTGCTGCAGGAGGGGTTCCTCAACAGCCGCTTCACGCTCGCGGAAGGGCGTGTGCTCTATGAGCTGGCGCATCGCGATCGGACGACGGCGACCGAGATCGGCCGCGAGCTCGGCCTCGATGCGGGCTATCTCAGCCGCATCCTCGCCCGGTTCGAGAAGCAGCGCCTGCTGAAGCGGACGCCGTCGCCGGAAGACAAAAGGCGCTATCACCTCAGCCTGACCGAGCAGGGCCGGGATGCCTTTGCGCCGCTCGACGAAGCCTCGCGGGCCGAGGTCGCGGCGCTGCTGGAGCCGATGCCCGAGACGCGGCGGCATCGCGTCGTCGAGGCGATGGACATGATCGCCGGTTCGCTCGAGGCGCAAGCGGGGGCGGAAAAACCGGCCGTCCTGCTGCGCGGGCCCAAGCCCGGCGATCTCGCCTGGGTGGTGTATCGCCAGGCGCGGCTTTATGCCGAGGAATATGGCTGGAATGCCGACTTCGAGACCCTGGCGTTGGAGATCGTCGATGCTTTCGCCAGGAACTTCGATCCGGCACGCGAGCGCTGCTGGATCGCCGAGCGGGATGGCCGGCCGGTCGGCGCGATCTTCCTGGTGAAGGAAAGCGACAGCGTCGCGAAGCTGCGCCTGCTGCATGTGGAGGCCGCGGCCCGCGGGCTCGGCCTCGGCCGCAAGCTGGTCCGCGAATGCATCGCCCAGGCGCGGGCCTTCGGCTATGAGAAGATGGTGCTCTGGACCAACGACATCCTGCATGCGGCGCGCAAGATCTACATAGCGGAAGGCTTCCGCCTGGCGAAGGAGGAGAAGCATCACTCCTTCGGCCATGATCTGGTCGGGCAATATTGGGAGCTGAAACTGTGAGCGTGACCGTCGGATTGAAGCACAGCCAGAGCCTCGAGGTCGGCCCCGATCTCACCGTGCCGGCGGTCTCCCGGCATCTCGCGCATTTCCAGGATATGCCGGCGGTCTTCGCCACCGCCTTCATGGTGGCCTTCATCGAGGATACCTGCGTCGCGGCGCTGAAACCGCATTTCGCGCCCGGCCAGAAGAGCGTCGGGACGCGCGTCGATGTGAGCCATCTCGCGGCGACGCCGGTCGGCCGGACCGTCACCTGCGCCGTCGAGCTGGTCGAGGTCGAGGGGCGGAAGCTGAAATTCAAGGTCGCCTGCCGGGACGACAAGGGACCGATCGGCGAGGGCTTCCACGAACGCGCCCTGATCGACGTCGCGAAGTTCCTGGCCCGGCTGGAAGCCTAGCCCTCCGGGAGTCCGGCGCGCAGCAGCGCCTCGCGGTGGTGCTGCAGGTCCTCGGGCCGGCGATAGTGCATTGCGCGCAGGTGCGTGTCGATGGCGAAGGCGGGGTCCTGCGCCAGGAGGCGCGCGACATCCTGGGCCGCGGCGTCACGCTCCCCGAGCATGGCCCGGCTCGCGGCCAGGAAGGCGTGGTGCGCGGTGTCGAGCGGCGAGATCCGGCTGAAGGCGTCGATCGCATCGGGATAGCGGTGCGCGACGAACCAGGCGCGGCCGAGATGATTCCAGAAACGCTGCGGGTGATAGGGATTGAGGCGCATCGCCTTGCGGATCCAATCGGCGCCTTCCTCGGCTCGGCCGAGCCAGGTCAGGAGTTCCCCTTGCTGCACCACGATGAGATCGTCGTTGGGATTGAGGCTGAGTGCGCGCTCCTGGTGATAGGCGGCGCGATCGAGGTTGTCGCTGGCGATGTTGACCGCGGCATAGATGCGGTGGACGTCGCTGTCATTGTCGTCCAGCGCGGCCGCGGCCTGGAGCTCGGCGACCACCTCGTTCCAGGTCGCCTCGCGATCCTGGCAATAGCCATTGGACCAGGACTGGCCAAGGATGCAGGCCCGCCAGGCACGGGCATGGGCGTAGTTCGGGTCGAGTGCGATCGCCCGGTCGATCATGCCCATCGCCGACGTATTGTCCTGCCGCGTCGAGCGATGATGCAGCAGCCGGGCGCTCATCACGCATTCGAAGGCCGCCATGCTCTCGGTGGGCTTGTGCTCGGCGCGCGCCCGGGTGGCGGCCTCGATCCGGCCCGGCAGGATGGCAACGATCGCGCTGGTGACGTCGTCCTGGATGGCGAAGATGTCCGCGATCTCGCGGTCGTAGCGCTCGGCCCAGATATGCCGGTCGGTCTCGGCATCGATGAGCTGCACGTTGATGCGGACGCGGTCGCCGGCCTTCCGCACGCTGCCTTCGACGATGTACTGCACGTTAAGCTCGCGGCCGACCTTCTGCACGTCGATCGCCTTGCCTTTATATTTGAAGGAGGAGTTGCGCGAGATCACCAGCAGGTCGTGGAAACGCGAGAGTTCCGTGATGGTGTCCTCGGTCAGCCCATCGACGAAGAACTCCTGCTCCGGATCGCCGCTGAAATTGTTGAACGGCATGACGGCGATCGACGGCCGCGTTGCGCCGGGACGACGTCCCACCTCGATCCCGGGCGGCGCCTGGCCGACCACGGCGTGGAAGGCCTGGACCGGGCGGGCGATGTTTTTCATCGCCGGCGCGCCGATATCGTCGAAGCTGAGCGGCACCTTGCCGGCGACCTGCTCGTGGACCGCGGCGGAGATGCAGATGCCGCCGGGTGCGGCCAGCCCCTGCAGCCGCGCCGCCAGGTTGACCCCGTCGCCGTAGAGGTCGGCGCCCTCGATGATCACGTCGCCGACATTGATGCCGATGCGCACCACGATGCGCCGCGCTTCCGGCAGGGCCACGTTCGCCGTATCGAAGTCGCGGTGCAGCTCGGCGGCGAAGGCGACGGCCTGGACCGGGCTGGAGAAGTCGAGCAGGACGCCGTCGCCCATGACCTTGAACAGGCGGCCGCCATGGCGCTCGGCCAGGGGCTTCAGCAACTCGCGCCGCCGGGATTTCAGCAGGGCCAGCGTGCCGGCCTCGTCGGCCTCCATGAGCCGCGTATAGCCGACCACGTCCACGGCCACGATGGTTGCAAGGCGCCGATCCATCCGGTCCGCACCGATCATTTCCGTTACCACCGCGTTGCCCAAAGTCTAGTCCAGGGCTCCGATTGTGGCCATAGGCCTGCCGCGTTAGAATGCACCTGCCGGCATGGCGCCGGTCAAGCCGAGAGGATCACCATGGACGTTGCCTCCGTGCGGGCGAAGGGGCCGGAGACCTGGCCCGAAATCTACAAGCGTTCGATCGTCTGGGACGCACATTCCTGTATGCCGATCAAGGCGAACCAGGACCTGGCCGGCGCCGAGCGGCACCGGCGCGCCGGGGCCAGCTTCGTCTCGCTGAACGTGGGGATGGATTTCAACCCGCTCGCGCAGTGCATCCGGGTGATCGCCGGCTTTCGCGACTACATCCGCAGGCATCCCGACCGCTTCATCCAGGCCGAGACCGTCGAGGACGTGAAGCGCGCCAAGCGCGAGGGCAAGCTCGCCATCGCCTTCGATCTCGAAGGCTCGGTGATGCTGGAGGACGACCTCGCCATGCTCGCGCTGTTCCGCGATCTCGGCGTGCGGCAGATCCATCTCGCCTACAATCTCAACAACTCGATCGCCGCCGGCTGCCATGACGAGGATCGCGGCCTGACCGAGCTCGGCCGCGCCGTGGTGCGCGAGATCAACCGGGTCG
>DASZYM010000199.1:0-5795 GCA_035545355.1 Dongiaceae bacterium | reverse complement strand
TGCGCGTCCGGGCGAAGCGCGCGAACCACAGCCATTTGTCGACACGCAAAGTGTCGGTCATCGCCGCTCGAATTTGATGCCGGCGAGTGCGGCGAAGGGCGAGCCGGGCTGCACCGGTTGCGGCGCCTCGCGCCGGCGGCGACGCGGCTTGGTGAATTTGCGCGGCGCATTCTCTTCGGCGGGCTTGGCACCATGCGCGTGATAGCCGAGCGCCCGCATCACCGCTTCCAGCACCGGGATATCGAGCTTGCAGGCGGCGGCGGTCTCCGCATCGGCGACCAGCGGGCCGGCTTTCGTCCGCCGGCGCAGCAAGGCCGCGACAGTCTCCAAGGCGCCGAACTCGAACAGCTTGCCGCCGACGCTCCGCTGACCGCGGGCCAGGAGCATCGCTTCATCCGGCGCCCGGTCCTTCGCCGCCGGATCCTCGCCGCGGCTGATTGCGAGCAGCAGGCCGAGCAGCTTGCGCTGCCGCTTGTCGTTGAGCCCGCCGATCCAGACCGTCTCGCGCCCGAACCGGACGCCCAAGGCCGCCAGGACGGCGCGCTGCTCGGCGCTCAAGCCGTTGAGCTGGTCGGCAAGACGGCGGCGCGGCAAGGCCCCCAGATGCTCGATCAACTGGAACGCGATCCCGCGCAGCACCGGCGGCAGCTCGGCCTGAGCTGCGAGAGCGAGCGGGCGCAAGCGCCGGCGGATCGTCTGGTCCAGATGGGATTTCAGCCGGTCCTCGATCGCGCGGCGCTGCCGGTTCTCCAGCAGGTCGTCGTGCAGCAGCCGCACCGACGGCTTCAGCGGCGTATCGCCGGCGATCAGCGTCGCGATCTCCGCGCCGCGCCAGACGACGCGCCCGCGCGGGTTGATCGAGAATGCACTGTCGGGATCGGTGACCAGCGACTGAACCCGCGTGGCAATCGCCGGATCGAGGATGCGCCGGGCGGCCGCGAGCAAGGCGCGGACCTCGTCCGGCTTGGCATCCTCGGCACGGCGGAAGCGGAAGCCTTCGAGCCGCCCGAGGGCATGGCCTTCGACCACGACGGCGCCGTCCTCGGCGACCGAGCCCTCGATCTCGTCGCCCGAACGCAGGCGGCGGTGCAGGACGGCGTGCCGCCGATCGACGAAGCGCTGGGTCAGCGCCTGATGCAAAGCCTCCGAGAGGCGATCCTCGACCATCTGCGCGACGCCCTGCCAATGGCCGGGCTCGTTCACCCAATCGGCACGGTGCGCGATATAGCTCCAGGTGCGGATATGGGCGATGCGCCCGGTCAATTGGTCGATGTCGCCGTCGGTGCGGTCGAGGCGGGTGATCTGATCGGCGATCCATTGCTCGGGCAGCCGGCCTCCGTGGGAGTCCGTGGTGAGGTGGCGATAGAGCTGGCCCAGCAATCGGATATGCGCATCGGCCATCAGCTTGCGGAAGTCCGGCACCTGGCAGACCTCCCAGAGCAGCGCCACGCGCTCGCGGCCGACCGCGAGCTCGGCCAGTTCCGGATCCTTGGTCAGCAGCTCCAGCGCCTGGTGGTCTTCCGCCGCGCCCTGGCGGATCAGGCCCTCGACCGGCGGCCGTTCCTGCAGGCTCTCGCGCACGCTGCGCAGGCTGCGGAAGTCGAGCGCCGAATTGCGCCACATCAGGTGCCGCAGCGGATCGAAGTGATGGTTCTCGACCGCCGCGACGGTCTCGGGATCCATCGGCCCGACATCGACCGTGGTGCCGAATGTGCCGTCGGTCATATGCCGCCCTGCGCGTCCGGCGATCTGCGCGATCTCCGCCTTGGTCAGCGGCCGCGGACTCTCGCCGTCGAACTTGCGCAGGCTGGCAAAGGCGACGTGCTTCACGTCCATGTTGAGTCCCATGCCGATCGCATCGGTCGCGACCAGGTAGTCGACCTCGCCGGATTCATAGAGCTCGACCTGGGCATTGCGGGTGCGCGGGGAGAGCGCGCCCATGACGATCGCGGCGCCGCCGCGCTGGCGGCGGATGAGATCGGCGATCGCATAGACATCGGCCGCCGAGAAGGCGACCGCGGCCGAACGCGGCGGCAGGCGCGTGAGCTTCTTCGTCCCGGCATAGGTGAGCGACGAGAAACGCGGCCGCTGCACGAACTCGGCCTCGGGCACCAAAGCGCGGATCCAGCGCTGCACCGTCTCGGCGCCCATGAACATGGTCTCGAGGCGGCCGCGGGCATGCAGCAGACGATCGGTGAAGATATGCCCGCGCTCGCGATCGGCGGCGAGCTGCACCTCGTCCACGCCCAGGAAATCCACCGGACGGTCGAGCGGCATGGATTCGACGGTGCAGACGAAATAGCGCGCCGAGCGCGGCACGATCTTCTCTTCGCCGGTGACCAGGGCCGCGGCGGTGACGCCCTTGGCCTTCACCACGCGCTCGTAGTTTTCGCGGGCGAGCAGGCGCAGCGGGAAGCCGATCATGCCGCTGGCATGGCCGAGCATCCGCTCCATGGCGAGATGGGTTTTGCCCGTATTGGTCGGCCCGAGCACGGCCGTGAGGCGCGGGGCGCTCCCGTTCATGAACCCAATGTCGGGGCTAAACGGCTGGAATGCAAGGGCTGCGACGGTCCTGCCGGGCGCTTTCGCGGGCGCCGGAGATTGCGGTATCCTGACCGGCGCAAATCGTTTCCGGTATCCGCCATGGCCCCGCTCGCCCTCGATCTCCGCACCTACCCGCACGAAGTCCGGGCCCATGATCACCCGCATCATCAGGTGATCCTGGCTTTGGAAGGCGCGCTCGACATGGAGATCGGCCGGTCGAGCGGCCGGGTCGATTCGATGCGCGGCGCGCTGGTCCCCGCCGGCACGATGCATGCCTTCGCCGGAATCGGCCGCAACCGATTCGTCACCCTCGACATCGCCGCCGCGGCGTCCGTGGCGCCGCAGGCTTTGCTGGCGCGAGGCACGCCGTTCTTCGCCGTGCCGCGGGCCGTGGAACATCTGCTGGGCTATCTCGAAACCCGGCCCGATTCGCTCCAGGCCGAGATGGATCACGTCGCGCCGCTGCTGGCATCGGCGCTCGCCGCGCCGAGCGCCGACGGCGCGATGCCCGAGGCTCTGCAGCGGGCGACCGGTTTCCTGCGCCGCGCCCATCGGCGGCCGATCACCTGCGATGACGCGGCACGCGCCGCGGGCTTGAGCACCGCGCGCCTCCACGCGCTCTTCGCGCAATGGATCGGCATGGGGCCCGGCCGCTATCTCTCGGAGATCCGCCTCGGCCATGCCCGCGACCGGCTCGCCGCCGGCGACGACTCCATCGCCGCGATCGCGCTCGATGCGGGCTTCAGCGAGCAGAGCGCGTTCTCTCGCGCCTTCCGCCGCCGCTACGGCGAATCCCCCGCCGCCTATCGCCGACGAGAGTTTCGGCACAAGCTGCAATAGCGTCGGTCACGCCAACCGGCTCCGATCCCGGCAGTGTCGGCGTCATCCTCTCATCCACGGAGCCGGCCATGCGCCTCACCGATTTCAAGATCCTGACCTTCGACTGCTACGGCACCCTGATCGACTGGGAGAGCGGCATCCTCGCCGCTTTGCGGCCGCTGCTCGGCCGGCTCGGCGGCAAGGTCGGGGACGACAAGGCCCTCGAAAGCTTCGCGCGCCATGAATCGGCGATCGAGGCCGCCGAGCCCGCGCTCAACTACCGCAAGCTGCTGGCGAAGACCTATCGCGCCCTGGCGCAGGAATGGGGTGCCACGGTCGCCGAAGGCGAAGCCGAAAACTTCGGCAATGCGGTGCCGGACTGGCCGGCTTTCGCCGATTCGGCCGCGTCCCTCGCCTACCTGAAGCAGCATTACAAGCTGGTGATCCTCTCCAATGTCGATCGCGCGAGCTTCGCCGAGAGCAACAGACGCCTCGGCGTCGCCTTCGACGCGGTCTGCACCGCCGAGGATGTCGGGTCCTACAAGCCCGACCGCCGCAATTTCGAATTCATGCTGCGCACGGTGAAGGAGAAATTCGGCGCGTCGCCCAAGGACATCCTGCACACCGCGCAGAGCCTGTTCCACGATCACCAGACGGCGAAGGCGATGGGCCTCGCCACCAACTGGATCGATCGGCGTGCCGGTAAGTCCGGCGCCGGTGCCACGAAGCCGATCGAAGGGATCAGCACCGATTTCCGCTTCACCAGCATGAGCGCCTTCGTCGAGGCGCATAAGAGAGCTCTGATCTAAGCCTCCCCGAAGACGGGGAGGCTATTCTTTGCGTGTCCGCAGAAAGCGGAAGAACATCGGCGTTCTTCCGGCGTCGCGCGCTTTCTTTTCGTAGCGCGTTTCCACCGCATCCGATGGCCGCGTCAGCCAGTCGCTCGGTGCCTGTGCCTGCCAGCGAAACGCCGGATGCACCGGCACGTGGCGCAAGACCCATTCCTGATAGACCGGGTCGTCGCTGGCGACGCGGAGCTCGGCGCCGGCTTTCATCAAGGCCGCGAGGCGATCGAGATTGGCCTTGCCGATGAAGCGCCGCCACGAGCAGCGCCGCTTCGGCCAGGGATCGGGGAACAACAGGAACACGCGATCGAGACTGCGCGGCGCCAGGACCGCCAGCAGGTCGCGCGCGTCCTCCGGATGGAGCCGCACGTTCTTGAGATCGGTCGCCGCGATATGGCCGAGCATAGAGGCGATGCCCGCCTCGAACACTTCGCAGCCGATGAAGCCGATCTCGGGATGCGCCGCCGCCTGGGCCGCGAGATGCTCGCCGCCACCGAAGCCGATCTCCAGCCAGACTTCGCGCGGCGCGTCGAACAGACTGCGCGGATCGAGCGCTTCGCCGTCTTGCCAGGCAAGGGTGAGTTTCGGGAGCAGCGCGTCATAAAGAGAACGCCGGCCCTCTCGGAGCCGGCGTCCCTTGCGACGACCGTAGAATTGATACGCCTGCCGCTGCCCTTTCGCTTCGGGCATACCCCTCAGCCGGAGCGCTTAGGCGAGAGCCGACTTCAGGCCGGGCACGAGATCGGTCTTCTCCCAGGAGAAGCCGCCGTCCTGCTCCGGCGCGCGGCCGAAATGGCCGTAGGACGAGGTCCGCGCGTAGATCGGCTTGTTGAGGCCGAGATGGTTGCGGATGCCGCGGGGCGAAAGGTCCATCACCTCGCTCAGCGCCTTCTCGATCTTCGACTCGTCGATCCTGCCGGTGCCGTAGGTATCGACATAGACCGAGAGCGGCTTCGAGACGCCGATCGCATAGGCGAGCTGGATGGTGCAGCGGTCGGCGAAGCCGGCGGCCACCACGTTCTTCGCCAGATAGCGCGCGGCATAGGCGGCCGAGCGGTCGACCTTGGTGGGATCCTTGCCGGAGAAGGCGCCGCCGCCATGGGGAGCCGCACCGCCATAGGTGTCGACGATGATCTTGCGTCCGGTGAGACCGGCATCGCCGTCCGGACCGCCGACCACGAAGCGGCCGGTCGGGTTCACGTAGAACTCCTCCTCGGAGCACATCCAGCCCTTGGGCAGGACCTGCTCGACATAGGGACGGACGATCTCGCGGACCTGCGCCTGCTCGAGATCGGCGCCGTGCTGGGTCGAGACGACGACCGAGGTCGCCTTCACCGGCTTGCCGTTCTCATAGAGCAGGGTCACCTGGCTCTTGGCGTCGGGCCCCAGGCCCTTCTCCTTGCCGGAGCGGCGCGCCTCGGAGAGCACCTTCAGGATGCGGTGCGAGTAGTAGATCGGCGCCGGCATCAGGTGCTCGGTCTCGTTGCAGGCATAGCCGAACATGATGCCCTGGTCGCCGGCACCCTCGTCCTTGTTGCCCGCGGCATCGACGCCCTGCGCGATGTCGGCCGACTGCGAATGCACGTA
>DASZYM010000198.1:0-3861 GCA_035545355.1 Dongiaceae bacterium | reverse complement strand
GCAACCGAATGCGTCGAATGCAGATGCACGATGGCGCCCGCCGATTTCCGCGCGCCATACATCGCGAGATGCAGCAGGCTCTCCTTGGTCGGCGCGTCGCCGCCGACATGCTTGCCGCTTTCGTCGAGCCTGGAGATGCGCGCGGGATCCAGCCGTCCCAGCGAGACATTGGTCGGCGTCATCAGCCAGCCGCCCTCGATCCGCATCGAGAGATTGCCGGCGCTGCCGAAGGAGAGGCCGCGCTCGAACATCGACTTCCCGAAGGAGGTCAGCGCGTCACGCGCCTTGCTCTCCGCGCTCATTTCAGGTGATCCAGCGCCTTCATGAAGAAGTCCTCGCCGCCGAAATTGCCGGATTTCAAGGCCAATGCCAATTCCGGCTTCCCGATCGCCAAGGTCGCCGGCACGCCGGGATCGATCTGCGGCCCGATGCGGAGCGCCTTCACGCCCAGCCCCTGCACGACGGCGCCGGAGGTCTCGCCGCCGGCGACCACCAGCCGCCGCACACCGGCTGCGACCAGTCCTTGCGCGATCTTGGCCAGCGCCGCCTCGATCATGGCGCCGGCATGTTCTCGCCCGAGCTTCGCCTGCACGGAGGCCACTTGATCCGGTGGCGCGCTGGCATAGATCAGCACCGGCCCGGCCGGCAGCTTCGGTTTCGCCCAGTCGAGCGCTTCGGCGACGATGCCGTCCGGATTCGCAGCGATCTTGAACGGGTCCAGCGGAAAAGCCGGATGCTTCGCCCGCATCGCCGCCACCTGGCCCAATGTCGCCTGGGAGGCGCTGCCCGCCAGGACCGCGCCGAGACCGCCGACCTTAGGCAGAGCCGCGACGGCGTCGCGTTTCGGGATCAGGCCGGCGCGGCGGAAATTCTCCGGCAGGCCGATCGCAGCACCGGAGCCGCCGGTGACCAGCTTCAACCCGGCGCAGGCCTCGCCGAGAATCAGGAGATCATTGTCCTCGACCGCGTCGGTGATCGCGTAGCGGGCGCCGTTCTTCGCGAGCGCATCGAAGGCGCCGCGCACCGCCGCCGCGCCCTGGCGCATCGTGGCGAGCGGCACCAGATCGACCTTGCTTTTGGTCTGGCGCTGCAGCACGCGCACCAGATTGGCATCGGTCATCGGCGTCAGCGGGTGGTTGCGCATCGGCGAGTCCGAGAGCAACTGCCTGCCGACGAAGAGATGGCCGAGATAGATCGTACGCCCGGTCTCCGGGAAAGCGGGGCAGGCGATCGAGAAATCGGCGCGGAGCTCCTGCAGCAGCGCATCGGCGACCGGGCCGATATTGCCCTGATCGGTCGAATCGAAGGTCGAGCAGTATTTGAAGTAGAGCTGCCGCGCGCCCGCCTGCTTCAGCCAGCGGCAGGCGGCGAGCGACATCGCGACGGCCTCCTGCGCCGGATTGGTGCGCGACTTCATCGCGACGACGATCGCCTCGGCTTCCGGCACGGGATCGTTCGGGGCCGGCGCGCCGATCGTCTGCACGACATGCATGCCGCGCCGCGCCAAAGCATTGGCGAGATCGGTCGCGCCGGTCAGATCGTCGGCAATGCAGCCGAGAATCAATCCGGTCATCGGGTCACATTCATTTGCTGGCGGAAATCCGGGTCACCGCATAGGGGCGAAGTGCGACAGTGCCGACCTTGGCGGCGCGCTTGCCGGATTTCTCCAGGAAAGCGGTATCGGTGGTGGCCTTGGCGAAGGAGCCTTCGTCGAGCACCGCAACCTTCCCGGCGCCGCCGAAGCCGCCGACGCGCACCGTCTGCGCCTGCGGCGTCAGATTGGCGAGCCAGAGCACCGGCCCGTCCTTGCCGCGATAGGCGAGGGCGGCGACCGCGCTCTCGGCGCTCACCGTGGTCGCGATCTGCCTGGCGCCGCTGGCTTTCGCGAGGTCGGCGATCACGTGATAAACCGGATAGATCCCGCCCTTGGCGAGATCGTCGTAATAAGGCTGCGCATGATCGGTCTTGCGATAAATCATGCCGGCGGATCCTGTCGTGGCGCCCAAGGTCACCGCGTCCAGCGCGCCCTTCGCCCAGGCGCCGAGATAGCCGATGCTCCAGGCGGCCCCGAACAGTGCGCGCTGCCGGGGATCGATCTTCGAGAGACAGACGCGCTCGTTGTTCGGATTCTCGGCGGAGGAGGCGCCGTAGGGATTGATGCGCGCCGGGATCGTGCTCGGGCCGAGATGATAGCCGGCCTTGCCGGCGATCGCCCGGGTCGACTTGATCTGATAGGGATGCGCTTCCAGCGTCTCCATCACGGAGACGTCGTCCGCCGCATGCACGATCGGGCTGGTCGTGTGGGTGATGTAGTCGAGCAGCTCGGCCGGCGGCCGGTTGCGGTTGAGCTCGGTGAAGAAGGTGAAGGTGCCGCCGCCGATCTTGGCCCCGGGGAAGGCCGCGCGGGCCGCCTTGTAGATATCGGCGAAAGCAGGCTCCTCCGGCCGCTTGGTCCCCGGCAGGATGCCGAGCTGGTGCTGCGCGACGGCGATCGACACCGCCGCCGGCTTCAACCCGGCGGCGCGCGTCGCGTCTGCGATCGGCGCCAGCTCGCCGGCCGGCCTCCCTTTGCCGGGCAGCACGATCTCGAGCACGACATCCGCGCCGGTCGCGGCGGCGAGGCGCGCATAGTTCTTGATCGGCGTTGCGATATTCGCCGCACGGCCATCGACATGGCAGGTCAGGTGCTTCGGCCCCGCCGCCTTGATTGCGTCGGCGACGTGGAGCGACGGCTCGGCTTCCTCCATCGGCACGGCGACGCCGAGCTGCGGCAAAGCCGGACCGGCACGGCCGAGCTCCACCTCGATCCGCTTGCCGCTCGCCACCTTCTTCGGCCGCGGCAGCTTGCCGGCAAAGCTCAAGGTGACTTTCTGGGTGAAGGGCTTGCCCGCGGGCATGGTGTAGGGCCAGGGCTCGGCCAGCGGCCGGACATAGGTCTTGAACGAGGCATCCGACCAGTTGCGGTGATCCTCCATCTCGAAGGCATAGCCTTCCATCCGGCAGATGGCGTGCAACCCGTCCGCCACCTTGTGCTTCAGCGAGCGGATATCGGTGAAGGGGCAGAGCGGGTTCACCTGGGCGGGGAACTTGCTCTTCTCCTTCTTGCCGCTGGTATATTCGACCTCCACCGGGAAGCCGGCGACGCCCTTCAGCGGGTGCAGCACCACGAAGCCGGTGCGGTTGGTGGCGAAATCCGTTTCCGGCGTCGCCGTCGCCTCGAAGGTGAGCGTGCCGTCGGCGCCGCAGACGATCGTCGCGTCATAGGCGATCGCGGCATGCGCATCGCTGCAGCGCGCATGATAGCGCACCGCGAACCCGTCCTTCTTCTGGGTGACCTTCAACCCGCTGATCTCGGGATTGTAGGTGCCCCAGTTCTTGTCGCGGACCAGGAAGGCGATGGCGCGCAGCACCTCGACATCGTTGATCTTGATATATCGCAGCGCGCCGTTGCCGAACGCGACGCTCAAAGGCCCGGCGCGCAGGATCCGGCTCTTCGGATCGACCGAATCCGTGCCGACCAGCTTCACCCCTTTGGATGCTTTTGCCTTCGCGACCGCCATAACAGCCTCCCAGATGGACCGCGCCTAACCTCGCGGTCGAGCTCCAGACCAGTCAAGGGTCTTTGTCGTCTTTCAGAGCACGCGGCCGGATTCCGGGTCGATCAGGATCGCCCGGCTCACGTCCATGTAGAGCTCGATCGTCTCCCCGGGCCGCTGCACGTCGTGCGATGCCAGCTCCGCCATCGCCGCCGTGCCGCCGAACGGAAAGGTTATAAAAGCCCGGGAGCCGGTCGGCTGCAACAGCTCGACCCGGGCGGCGATCCGCGCGGCCTGGCCGGAGAGCGCCTTGGGGTCGCGGCCG
>DASZYM010000197.1:0-3450 GCA_035545355.1 Dongiaceae bacterium | reverse complement strand
TGCGCCGCCTGTGCGTCGCCGACCGCGGCCTGGGCGGCGGTCAAAGAGGCCGCGGCGACGTCGCGCTCCGCCTGACGCTGATCGACCGTCGAAGCCGAGGTGTAGTCGTTCTTCTTCAGGCTGGCCGCGCGCTCCAGCTCGACCTGGGCGAGCTTGAGCTGCGCCTGTTGGATCAGCACCTGCGCCTTGGCCTGTCCGACGCCCTGTTCGGCCTGCCGCGCCTTCGCCTTGGCGGCGGCGATCTCGGCCAGCAGCTCGGCGGTGTCCATGCGCGCGACCACGCTGCCCTGCTGGACGAAGTCGCCTTCCTTGACCAGGATCTCGGCGACCCGTCCGGCATATTTCGTGGCGACGGCCACCCTCTCAGCCTCGATCCGGCCGTTGGCGCGGGCGCGGCCCGGCGGCACCTGGTCCGCCTGGTCGAGATGCCAGCGCAGCAGGAAGCCACCGGCGACGATCGCCAGGACGACGAAGATGAGGGCGGGGACGAAGCGCATGATCGGTCTCTGGCTTGCTCGGCCGTGATTCCGGAATGGCATCGATCAGGCCCGATCGGCGCGCCGAACGCGTTGACTTTCATCAAACGCAGGCGGCAGCCGTGCGCATGAAAGCCAGGGAAATCAAAGCGCTTTCGCCTTGCCTCGGCCGTGTCGCATCCGTCATTCTGCCGCCATGCCCGAATCCTCACCCATCAAGACCGCGCTGGTCACCGGCGGCGCCAAGCGCCTTGGCCGCAGCATTGCCCTGGCGCTGGCGGAAAATGGGTGGGATATCGCGATACACTGCCATCGCTCGAAGGACGAAGGCGAGGCGACCGCGGCGGAGATCCGCAAGCTGGGCCGCCGCGCCGCCGTCATCGAGGCCGATCTCGGCAAGGAGAGCGCGGTCGAGACCGTCATCCCCAAGGTCCATGCGGCGCTCGGCCCGCTGACCTGCCTGGTGAACAACGCGTCGGTCTTCGAGATGGACAAGATCGAGACCGTGACGCGGGAGAGCTGGGACCGGCATATCGAGACCGGATTGCGCGCGCCGCTGGTGCTCGCCCAGGCCTTCGCCCGGCAGCTCTCGGAGGGGAACGACGGCAACATCGTCAACATGCTGGACCAGCGGGTCTGGAAGCTGACGCCGTATTTCCTCTCCTATACCGTCGCGAAGACGGGGCTCTGGACCCTGACGCGCACCTTGGCCCTGGCGCTGGCGCCGCGGATTCGGGTCAACGGCATCGGCCCCGGCCCGACCATGCCGAGCCCGCGCCAGAGCGCCGCGCAGTTCAACGCCCAGAGCACCGCCGTGCCGCTCGGCCACGGCGCGACGCCGGAGGAGATCGCGGCGGGCGTGCTGTTCATCCTGTCCAGCCCGTCGATGACCGGACAGATGATCGCGCTGGACGGCGGCGAGCACCTGGGATGGCAGCAATCCGTCAAGGGCTTCAAGCCGAGCGAATAGAGGCCGGGACTCGGGCGCCCCCACGCACTATAATGATGTGATGCGGAGGCAATCCGCCTCGCTGGAAGCCCCAGAGCGCGGCTTCCCGATCCGGCTCGACGAGCCAGCCCCAGAGTGCGGCACTGATTTCGAACGGAAGGGTTCTATTCCAATGAGCCAAACCGAGAAGGTCGCCGCTTTGCCCGGAACCGCCAGCGCACGCACCATGCGGGTCTTCATCCGCGATCTGGTCCTATCGGCGCGGATCGGCGTGCATCAGCACGAACGCTTGGCCAATCAACGGGTTCGCATCAACCTGGAGCTCACCTGCACCGAGCATCCGGCGATCAACGACGATCTCGACAATGTCGTGAACTATGCCGAGATCATGACCGGCATCCGCTATGTGATCGGTGCCGGCCATATCAACCTGGTGGAAACGCTGGCCGATCGCATCGCCCAGACCTGCCTGGAAGACCGCCGCGTCCAGTCCGCCAAGGTGCGGATCGAGAAGCTCGACGTCTTCAAGGAGGCGGAGAGCGTCGGGGTCGAGATCGAGCGCAACCGGGGCGGGCGCTAACACGTATTTTGTCAGGTCGATGACCCGGCGGCGTCAGTTGGGTGAACGCCGAAAAATTAAGTGTATCAGCGCTCTAAACCGGGATTCCTGAGCCAAGTTGTTCACAATGGCTCCGGACGCCCAAATCGCCCCGGGAGTCAAGCGGAGAGTCCGCTTTATGACCGCGAGATTTCGCAAACTGCTAAATAAACCCAAGCAAATCAGGCGCTTGCGCGAGGTGCCTGTTTCCTGTGCATAACCGGGAGTCTGGCGGATTCCTTGGGACTCGCGCCGGGGGCCTGAGTTTACCGACAGACTTATCCACAAAATCCCGGGATATCCGCCTTGGTGGCGGCTCGGCCTCGGGCGTATGAGTTTTGACGAAATGCTTGGCCGGGCTCCCGCTCGGATAAAAAGAACCCCATCTAATCAACACCATGACCGACGAGCTGCCGACCAACGATGCCCCCGACATGCTGAGCGATGCGCCCGCCAGGCCCGCTCGGATGGGCCGCATCGCGCGCGGCGTCGAGGTGATCCGGGAAAAGGTGAAGACGCTGCCGAACAGCCCGGGCGTCTATCGCATGCTGAGCGCCAAGGGCGACGTCCTCTATGTCGGCAAGGCGCGCGACCTGAAGAAGCGGGTCGGCAATTACACCCAGCCCGGCCGCCAACCGACCCGAATCCTGCGCATGATCGCCGAGACCGCGACCATGGAGTTCGTCACCACCCACACCGAGGTGGAAGCGCTGCTGCTGGAAGCGAACCTGATCAAGCGCTACATGCCGCGCTTCAACGTGCTGCTGCGCGACGACAAGAGCTTCCCCTATATCCTGATCACCGGCGATCACCCGGCGCCGCAGGTCACCAAGTATCGCGGCGCGCGCAACCAGTCGGGCGAGTATTTCGGACCCTTCGCATCCGCGGGAGCGGTCAACCGCACCATCGTTGCATTGCAACGCGCCTTCCTGCTGCGCAATTGCTCGGACAGCACCTTCGCCAGCCGCACGCGGCCCTGCCTGCAATACCAGATCAAGCGCTGCTCGGCGCCCTGCGTCGGCCGCATCAGCGAGGAGGATTACAAGGGCCTGGTCAACCAGGCGCAGGATTTCCTCTCCGGCAAGAGCGATGCGGTGAAACTTCGCCTCTCCGCCGAGATGCAGAAGGCCTCGGACGAATTGGAGTTCGAGCGCGCCGCGCGGCTGCGCGACCGCATCACCTCGCTGGCGGCGATCCAGAGCCGCCAGGACATCAACCTCGAAGGCATCGAGGAGGCCGATATCATCGCCGCCTACCAGGAGGCGGGGCATAGCTGCGTGCAGGTGTTCTTCTTCCGCAACCACGGCAATTACGGCAACCGGGCCTATTTCCCGGCCAACGATCGCAATGCCGACCTGCCGGACCTGCTGGCCGCGTTCATGGCGCAGTTCTACGAGAACAAGACGCCGCCGAAGCTGATCGTGGTC
>DASZYM010000196.1:0-14826 GCA_035545355.1 Dongiaceae bacterium | reverse complement strand
CAAGGGTGCGAACTATCAGCCGATGCAGAAGCGGCTGATCCTCGACCTCTCGAAGATGCCGGAGCTCGGATCAGCGGCCCTTCCCTTCATCGACAATATCGAGGGCGTGAGCTTCGGGCCGAACCTGCCGGATGGAAATCGCAGCCTGGTGCTGGTCTCGGACAACAACTTCAACCCGGCGCAGGTCACGCAATTCCTGGCGTTCGAGGTGCTGCCGTAATCGCAAACCGTCATGCCCGGGCGTGACCCGGGCATCTGGTTCCAGTTGGCACGAGATTGCCGGGTCGAGCCCGGCAATGACGCGGAACTGAGCGCGTCTACTTGTTCGGATAGTTCGGGCCGCCGCCGCCTTCGGGATTGACCCAGACGATGTTCTGGGTCGGGTCCTTGATGTCGCAGGTCTTGCAGTGGACGCAATTCTGCGCGTTGATCTGCAGCCGCGGGTTGGAGCCGTCGCCTTCGCGCACGATCTCGTAGACTCCCGCGGGGCAATAGCGCTGCTCCGGCGCGTCGTAGATCGCGAGATTGACCGAGATCGGAACCTTCGGGTCCTTCAAGGTCAGGTGGCAGGGCTGGTTCTCCTCGTGGTTGGTGTTCGAGAGGAACACCGAGGAGAGCCGGTCGAAGGAAAGCTTGCCGTCCGGCTTCGGATAGTCGATGCGCTTGAACCCGCTGGCGGGCTTGGTCTTCTGCGCGTCCGTCTTGTGCGCATGGAGCGTCCAGGGGGCGCGGCCGCCGAACAGCTTCTGGTCCATGCCGGCCATCAGGGTGCCGACGATCAGGCCCTTGTTCATCCAGGGCTTGAAGTTGCGGGCGCGGTAGAGCTCGTCATAGAGCCAGGAGCTCTGGAACGCCTTCGAATAGGCGGCCAACTCGTCGTGCGCGCGGCCTTCGCCGAGCGCGGCGAAGGCCGCCTCGGCGCCGAGCATGCCGGTCTTGATCGCGGCATGGCTGCCTTTGATCTTCGGCACGTTGAGGAAGCCCGCATTGTCGCCGATCAGCGCCCCGCCCGGGAAGACCAGCTTGGGCAAAGCCTGCACGCCGCCGGTGACGATCGCACGCGCGCCATAGGCGACGCGCCGGCCGCCTTCGAGATATTGGGCGACTTCGGGGTGGTGCTTGTAGCGCTGGAACTCCTCGAACGGGCTCAGGAACGGGTTGGCGTAGCCCAGGCCCACGACGAAGCCGATCGCCACCTGATTGTTCTCGGCGTGATAGAGGAAGGAGCCGCCATAGACGTCGTTGCTGACCGGCCAGCCGGCCGTGTGCATGACGAGGCCCGGCTTGTGCTTGGCCGGATCGATGTCCCAGAGCTCCTTGATGCCGATCGAGTAGCTCTGCGGGTCGCGGCCCTCGTCGAGATGGAAATGCGAGATCAGCCGCTTGCCGAGATGGCCGCGGCAGCCCTCGGCGAAGAGCGTGTACTTGCCGTGCAAGGCCATGCCGGGCTGGAAGTCCGGCTTCTCGCTGCCGTCCTTGGCGCGACCCTTGTCGTCGGTGATGACGCCGAGCACGGTTTTCTTGGCCTCGTCATAGACGATGTCGGCCGCGGCAAAGCCGGGGAAGATCTCGACGCCGAGCGCCTCGGCCTGCTGCGCCAGCCAGCGCGAGACATTGCCCAGGCTGACGATGTAATTGCCCTCGTTGTGCAGCGTCTTCGGCAGCATGAAGTTGGGCAGGCGCAGCGCCTTCTGCTCGTTGGTGAGGAAGAAGAAGCGGTCCTCGGTCACCGGCTGGTTGAGCGGCGCGCCCAGTTCCTTCCAGTTCGGAAAGAGCTCGGTCAGCGCGCGCGGATCCATCACCGCGCCGGAGAGGATATGCGCGCCGACCTCGGAGCCCTTCTCCAGCACGACCACGCTGACCTCGCGGCCGGCTTCGGCGGCGAGCTGCTTCAACCGGATCGCGGCGCTCAAGCCGGCGGGCCCGCCGCCGACGATCACCACATCGTATTCCATCACGTCGCGATCCATGAATCCTCCTGCTCCCGCGCTTCAGGGGCTGCTTATACCGCAAACCGGCGAACCGCAATTGTCCCCCCGTGTCGGCCGGTGTTAGCCTCGCGGCATGTCCGAGGCCTCCCTGCAGATCGACCCGGCCGCCCTGTTGAGGCTCTATATCGAGTGGGGCGCCGACGAAGCTATTGAACCGACGCCGCAAAGCCGCCTCGGCGCGACGGCGGAGCCGCCGGCTGCGCCGAGCCCTGGTCCGGTCCAGCAGCGGCCGCCGGCGCCGCCGCGTCCGGCTGCGCCTCCGCCGAAGGCGCAGCCCGCTTCACCGCGCCTGGATATGCGCAAGCTCGGGCCGCTCGACCAGACGGCGATCGAGAATGCCCGGGATGCCGCCCGCAATGCCGCCTCGCTCGACGATCTTCGGGCGGCACTCGGCCGGTTCGATGGCATCTCTCTCCGGAAGACCGCGACCAACCTGGTCTTCGCCGACGGCAACCCCGAGGCCGAGGTCATGCTGGTGGGCGAGGCGCCCGGCGCGGACGAAGACCGGCAAGGCAAGCCCTTCGTCGGCGTCTCCGGGCAGCTCCTCGACCGGATGATGGCGGCGATCGGCCTCGACCGGACCGGCTTCTACATCACCAATGTCTGTTTCTGGCGCCCGCCCGGCAATCGCAAGCCGACCGAGGCGGAACTGGCCGCCCAGCAGCCTTTCGTGCTCCGGCATATCGAGCTGGTGAGGCCCAAGGTCCTGGTGCTGGTCGGCGGCTCCTCGGCGCAGATCCTGCTCGGCACCAATGAAGGCATCACCCGGCTCCGCGGCCGCTGGTTCGAATACCGCTCCGACGGGCTGGATACGCCGATCCCGGCCTTGCCCCTCTTCCACCCCGCCTATCTCCTGCGCCAGCCGGAGCTGAAGCGGGAAGCCTGGCGCGACCTCCTGAAGCTCAGAATCCGCCTCGAGGCCCTCCGAAACGGCTGAGAGCCGGTTGGGGAATCGGAACGTTAACTATATTGGCCACCGTTCCCGGCCATTCTTAACGAATTTTCTGTGGATAAACGGCCTTCTAATATTCCGGCTCAATCAACATATAGTAGGTCGCTGGCCGCTCGGCACCATATCTGTTGATTGTACACGGCAAATTTTCTGGACATGCCGGATATCCTCCTTTAAAGCGGAAACCCAGTCGGAAACGAATTGTTAAGAACAACAGACCCCCGGATCGGCTGGGGGCGCTATTCAAGGGGGCGATACCTTGAATCTGGACCGCGCACAGCGCGGGCGGCACCTGCACCTGGTGTCGGCCGCGGCGCTGGCGGCGTTGCTCTTGGTAGGACTGCCTGCCCTCGAGCGACCGGCCCTGGCGCAAGAAGCCACCGCTGCTCTTCCCGGCGATAGCTTCGATCCTGGCAAATCGACTTTGCCGCAGCCGCTGGAAGCGATCGACGCCGATCGCTACCGGCAGATCTTCAAGCTGCAGTCCCGAGGGGACTTCCGCGGCGCGGATGCGCTCATCGCGGATTTGACCGATCCCCTGCTGCTCGGCCAGGTCCTGGCCGACCGCTATCTCTCCGTCAGCTACAGGAGCTCGCCCAAGGAGCTCAGCGACTGGATGCGTCAGTATGCGGCGCTGCCGGATGCCGCGCAGATTTTCGCCCTCGCCCAGCGCAAGGGCGCGACCAAGCTGGTACACCCCAAGGTCTCGATCACCCGGACCGGCTCGCCGGACGAGGCCTCGACCGAGGACAGCGCCTATTGGTCGGCCGGCCTGGAGGCCTGGGCCCGCAAGGATTTCGGCGCGGCCGCCAAGAACTTCACCATCGCCGCGCAGCGCAGCAAGGAGTCCTCATGGGACGGTTCCGCCGCCGCCTTCTGGGCGGCGCGGGCGTTCTTGCGCGACCGCCATCCCGAGCAGGTGAGCCACTGGCTGCGCGAGGCCAGCAAATATCCCCGCACCTTCTACGGCCAGCTCGCCCAGCGCGCGCTCGGCATCGACCCCAGCTATGACTGGAACGTGAAGGACCTGAGCGCCCGCGAGGCCAACCAGCTCATGGGTTCGAGCGCCGGCAAGCGCGCGCTCGGCCTGATCCAGGTCGGCGAAGTGACGTCGGCCGAGAAGGAGCTGCTGGCCCTGGCGGACGATCCGGCCGGCACGATGGATCGCGCGCTGCTCGCCGTCTCGCAGGCCAGCGGCCTGCCCTCGCTCGCGGTCAAGATCGGCTCGAAGCGGCTGTTGAAGGGCGACGACTTCATCGATGCGGCGATGTATCCGCTGCCGGCCTGGGCGCCGGCCGCCGGCTACACCGTCGATCGCGCCCTGCTCTTCGCGATCATGCGCCAGGAATCCGGCTTCAACCCGAACGCCACCAGCCAGGCGGGCGCGGTCGGCCTGATGCAGCTCATGCCCGACACCGCCAAGCTGGTCAGCGGCGATGCCAAGCCCAATCTGCGCGATCCGCAGACCTCGATCGGCATCGGCCAGCACTACATCGCCGATCTGCTGAAGACCGACACCGTCGGCGGCGATCTCTTCAACCTGGCGGCGGCCTATAATGCCGGGCCGGGCAACCTGCAGCATTGGAAGGCCACCATCCGCTCGGACGACGATCCGCTGTTCTTCATCGAGCGGCTGCCGTCGCGCGAGACCCGCCTCTTCATCGAGCGGATCATGGCGAGCTATTGGATCTACCAGAACCGTCTGGGCCAGGCGACCGACACGCTGGATGCGGTGGCCTCGGGTGCCTCGCCGATCTATGATCGGCAGGACGGCAAGGTGAACGCGACCGCTTCCAACTGACCGCGATCGGGGCAGCGACTCACCGGCCGATCGAACACGTGCCGGATCGCTGAGCCATGCCCAAAATCGACGAGCAACGTCCCTTCAAGCCGGTCAACATCGCGGTGATGACCGTCTCCGATTCGCGGACCGAGGCCAACGACACGTCGGGCAAGGCGCTCGCCGACCTGATCGCGCGCGACGGCCATCGCCTCGCGGCGAAGGTGATCGTGAAGGACGAGCAGGCTGAGATCGTCGCCCGCCTCAGGGCCTGGATCGCCGATCCCGAGATCGACGTCGTGATCTCGACCGGCGGCACCGGCGTCACGGGCCGCGACGTGACGCCCGAAGCCTTCGAGAGCGTGTTCGAGAAGAAGATCGACGGATTCGGCGAGCTCTTCCGCTGGCTCTCCTTCCAGAAGATCGGGACCTCGACCATCCAGTCGCGCGCCACCGGCGGGGTTGCCGGCGGCACCTATCTCTTCGCCCTGCCCGGCTCGCCGAGTGCGGCGCGCGACGGCTGGGAGGAGATCCTGAAGTGGCAGCTCGACAACCGGCTGCGGCCCTGCAACCTAGTGGAGCTGATGCCGCGGTTGAACGAGCATCTGCGGAAGGCCTGAGCTTGAGCGCAGAACGCTCCGCGGTGGCGGTCGCTCCGGCTCCGACCCTGCTCCGCCGACCGGATGCGGTCGACCTCATCGTCATTCCCGCCGCGATGATCGCATATGCGCTGCTGGCCGCCGGCGTCTGCGCCGCGTTCGGCAAGCCGAGCCTCTTCAACCTGCAGCTCTATCTCATCCCGTTCTGGTCGTTCTATGCGACGGCGTTCGGAATCGTCATCTCGATCTACTACGTCATCCGCGGCTTCCGGCACGCGGTGGGACGCGGCCACGATCTCGACCTTCTCGGCATCCGGCTGCCGGCGCGCTCCGGCGATTTCCTCGCGCGCCTCGCCACGGCACTGCCCATCCTGCTGGTCATGCCTTTCTTCATGACCAGCTTCACCGCCTTCAAGAACCTCGCCAACTACGAGCTGCCGTTCACCTGGGACGACTCGCTGATGCGGCTCGACCGCTGGCTGCATTTCGGCACGCTGCCCTGGCAGTGGCTCGATCTCGAAATCTGGCCGGCCACGCGCGTCATCGAATACATCTATGCGAGCTGGGGGCTCGTGCTGGTCCTGGTGCCGTTCATCGTCAGCCTGGAGCCCAGCGGGTCGCGCAAGACCCGGTTCTTCGTGACCTACATGCTGGTCCTGATCCTGCTCGGGAATATCGGGGCGGCGATCTTCATGTCGGCCGGTCCGTTCTATTTCGGGCTGACGCCCGGGATCGCCAATCCCTACCAGCCGCTGCTCGCCTATCTCGACCACGGCGATCTCGGCCGCATGTTCTCGGCGCCGCTGTTCCAGGAATATCTTTTCAAGGCCTACCAGAAGCACAAGATCGAGTTCGGCACCGGCATCTCCGCTTTCCCCAGCATCCATGTGGCGATGGCGACGCTCTGGGTGATCCAGTTCTGGCGCAGCCGCGGCCTCCTGTTCGGCCTCGCTTTCCTGCATCTTGCGGTGATCCTGTTCGGATCGATCCACCTCGCCTGGCACTATGCCGTGGATGGTTATGCCGGACTTCTCGGGGCCGTCGCGATCTACCAGGCGGTGGGCTTTCTGCAGCGCGCGCTGGCGCGACGGCGCGCAACCGGCCCCGCAGCCGCGGATGCGCCGGGCTGATCAGTCGACCGCCCGCCCGTCGCGCCTGACCTCGCTGACGACGTAGAGCGGGCGGTTCTTGGCGCCCATGTAGAGGCGGCCAAGATACTCGCCGATGATGCCGAGGATGGTGAGCTGCGCGGTGCCGAACAGCACCACCGCGGTCATGACCGAGGCCCAACCGGCGACCGAGAAGCCGAGCACCCAGCTACCGATGATATAGATCGCCATGATGACGGCGAAAGGCAGCGACAGCATCGCCATCACGATCGCCAGCCGCAGCGGCCGGATCGAGAAGCTGGTGATGGCGTCGACCGCGAGCGAGGTCAGGCGCGTGATGGAATAGCGCGTCTTGCCGCTGGCGCGGCTGCCGCGATGAAACGGCAGCGGGCGCTGGTCGAAGCCGATCCAGCTTATCATGCCGCGGACGAAACGGTGCTGCTCCGGCATCTCGTTCAGGACGTCGAGCACGCGGCGGCGCATCAGGCGGAAATCGCTGACATTGGGCGGGATCGCCCGGTCGGAGAGATATTCGATCAGTGCGTAGAACAGCTTTGCGCCGGCCTTGCGCAGCCACGGCTCCTCGCCGCGGGAGATGCGCTGGCCATAGACCACGTCGGCGCCGTCCTGGATCAGCTTCATCATATCCGGCAGCAGCTCCGGCGGATCCTGCATGTCGGCATCGATGATGAAGACGAGCGCGCCGTGGCATTCCCGCAGGCCGGCGCTGAGGGCAAGCTGCTGGCCGTAATTGCGCGAAAGCCGGACGCCGAGGATATGCGGATCCTTCACGGTCAGGCTCGCGATGGCGCCCCAGGTGCCGTCGCGCGATCCGTCATCGACCAGCACCAGCTCGTAGGAATCGCCGACCGCCGCGACGGCGGCCTTGGTCACCCGTTCATAGAGCTCGGCCAGGGCACCGGTCTCGTTGTAGCACGGCACCACCACGGACAGAGCCGGCCGCATGCCCGGTTCCGCAACCGGCGGCGCGGCGGACGCGGCGATCGGCGTCGACTCGTTCATCGGCCCGTCTCTCGGCGATCGTGCGGCATGGCGCTCCTTCCCCTTCCCGGAAGACTAACCCAGGCGGCGAGTCTAATCAGCCGCCACTTGCGGTGCGCTGTCTTCGACCGCCGTGCGGTTGCCCGGTTGTTCCCGGCCCCGGGTCACTGGGACGAGGCAGGCCCGACCTTCTGGAACACGCGGACCGTCGCCAGCCGCGGCAGCTCGACGTAATCCTTCCAGGCGGCGCGGATCTCCGGATCCTCGAGGTAGAAGTCGAGGATGTCGAAACGATAGTTCAGCACCGTGGGATCGGTCGGCGGCGGATCGGAAACCAGAATGATATTGGGATGGTACGTGTCGAGGTCGTGCTTGAGCGCGGCCCAAGCCGACGCTTCCGTCTCCGCCAGGGTTGCCGAGCCCGGATTGGTGCCGCCCGCGCGCAATCGCGCGACGGCGATCAGGTAGTCGGAGAGCTCGGTGCGGCTGGCCCAGATGGCGTTGACGTAGAGCGCGAGCGGAAAGCCCGGATAGGGATGCGCGGTCAGCGCGAGGAAGCTGCCGCCCGATGCCTTGCTGTCGATCAGGCCGATCAGCGACTGGGTTTCGCTCGCCCGTTGCCCGAAGAAGACGTTCTCGCGGTCGTACCATTGCTCGAGTGCCACGAAGCCGAGGATGAAGGCAGCGCCCAGCGTCACGAGGTGCAAGGCGCGGCCGACGAGCGGCGGTCCGGCGGGAATGAGGCTGAGCGCGGCGCCCGCGGAGACCAGCGCCTCGAACGGAAAGACGTGGTACTCGTAGCCCTTCTGCTGGACGAAATAGGAGATCAGAAAGCCCGCCGACGCCGCCAGCGTAGCCAGATTCAGGACGCCGCGCTCGCCTCGAAGGTACATGTAGAAGTTCGCCAGCCAGATCGCACAGAACGGCGACACTCGCATCGCCAGCAACAGGAAGGGCCGATTGCCCGCCCAGTAGTATTTTTCGACGTAGGGAACGACCGTCTTGACGAAGTCCGGCGCAACGAACGGCAGCGCCTCCGCATAACCGGTCGTCAGCACCAGGATCGTCCAGGTCTCCGTCCGGAACAGAGGCGCGAGCCGGCGCGACCGCACCATGCTGGCGAGTTCCAGCAGCACTGGGATCACCAGGAAGTTCGGCTTGATCGCAAACGCCAGCCCGGCGCCCAACCCGATCAGCAGCGCATCGGCCCGGCCGAGCCGCACGGCGCCGTAACGCGCCGGCGCCATCATCATGTAGGGCAGGCCGAGCACCAGGCAGAGATACTCGCGCTGACCGAAGCTCTCGCCGCCGCCGACAAAGAACCAGTAGCCCATCGCGATCATGAGCACGCTGATTTCGAGGCGGCCGAACGGGCTCGATTTCAGGCCGGGGAAGCGGTCGATGATCGCCAGCGACCATAGGACCGTCGCCACGCTGAGGACGCGGATCGAGAGGCGCAGGTCGAGGCCCCAGGTGTCCCAGGCATAGGCGATCGGCGTCGAGAGATACCAGATGAGCGGCGGGTTCTGCTCGAGGATGTCGCGGCCGAAGACTTGGCCGTGCAGCATCCGCGCCGCCGAGTAGACGATCCAGGCGACGTCCGCATTGACCAGCGCGCTGAACTGGAGACAGAGGCCGCCCACGCAGAGAACGGCAAGAATCCACCACCGCCGCTCGGACAGCCAATCCCCGAACACCCGATCCCCTCCCACGTCTGCTTTGAATAGTACTGCAATTTGAAGGCTTTGCAGACCCTCGGAAAGCGGATCCTTGCATTCATTCCATGCATGTTCTATTTTTGTTCTTATGACAGCACCAAAGCCCCGCCCGATCTCGCCGCCGACACCGGAAGAGATTCCCGATCGCGCCCAGAAAGGGCGCGGTGCGGTGAGCAACCGCCCCGGCCGCTACGAGCCGGGCGACCGGCCGCTGGAGGCCGACGGCTGGGATTGGCAGGACGAAGAAGACGCGCCGAAGCTGAAAACCACGGTCACGGTCGACAAGACCAGGTCGATCATCGCGCGCAACAAGTCGCCGGATGTCGCGTTCGAGCAGTCGATCAACGCCTATCGCGGCTGCGAGCATGGCTGCATCTACTGTTTCGCCCGGCCAACCCACGCCTATCTCGGCCATTCGCCCGGCCTCGATTTCGAGAGCCGGCTCTATATGAAGCCGGAAGCGGCGCGGCTCCTGGAAGCCGAGCTTCGCAAGCCGGGCTATCTGCCGAAGATGATCGCCATGGGGACCAACACCGATCCCTATCAGCCGATCGAGCGGCGCTTCCGGATCACGCGGCAGATCCTGGAAGTGCTGAACCGGCACAACCATCCCTGCGGCATCACCACCAAGTCGGCCAATGTGCTGCGCGATGCCGATATCCTCGGCGACATGGCGCGGCGCAATCTCGCCAAGGTCTATATCTCGATCACCACGCTCGATCGCGATCTCGCCCGCACCATGGAGCCGCGCGCCTCGACGCCCGAGCTGCGGCTGAAGGCGATCGCCGGGTTGAAGGCGGCGGGTGTGCGGGTCGGCGTCTCGGTCGCGCCGATCATCCCGGTGCTGACCGATCCCGAGATCGAGCGGATCATCGAACGCGCGGCGGAAGCCGGCGCGGAAAGCGTCAACTTCACGCTGTTGCGCCTGCCGCTGGAGATCAAGGATCTGTTCGGCGAATGGCTGCAGGCGCATGCGCCCTTGAAGGCCAAGCACGTCCTCGATCTGGTAAAGGACATCCATGGCGGCGTGATCTACCGCGCCGAGTTCCATGAGCGGATGACCGGCTCCGGTCCCTATGCCGAGCTGATCCGCCAGCGCGTCCTGAATGCGGCACGGAAATTCGGGTTGGATCGCTACCGCTGGGATGTCGATTACACCCAGTTCAAGGTCCCACCGAAATTCGATCCACAGGGCGATCTCTTCGCCTAGTCCAAAATGAGACCTCATTGCCGGGCGTGACGAGTGAATTGAGCCGTCTCTCGCTTGGCGAAATTGACAGCCCGCCCGGCGGCGAACAGGATCGCCGAAACATCGGCAAGCGGGACTCGGGAGACGTGGCGAACAGGATTCTGAATTCGGTGCTTCTGGCGGCGGCGACTTTCGCCGCGAGCGAGGCAGCCGCGTCGGCCGGCGATCTGCAGGCGCTGAGCCAGGGCTTCCACGATGCCGATGCCTGCGCCAAGCCCTTCGCCGGCACCCACGACCAGAAGGCGTTCGCCCTCTGCCTCCAGGGCGTCCAGGCCAAGTTCAAGGGAACGGCCGCCGCCAAGCCGAGCTATCTGGTCGGCGTCAACTTCAATGCCTGGTCGCTCGCCGATGCCTTGGCGGATGCGATCGACAAGGACGTGTTCCCGGATATCAAGAGCCGTGCCAAGGCCAGCAAGGAGCGGCAATTCGCCATCAAGCTGTTCGACCAGTTCCGCCCGGCGCAGAAACAGCAGACGATCGCCGATGGCGACCTCGCCAAGCTGGTCGGCGCCAGCGCCGCGGACCTGAAGCCGATCTTCGACTATTACGACGGACTGCCGAAGAAGTGATGCTGTTGCAGCATCAAGGGGTTATAGGGCGTGCCGCACTGGAAGCATGAGATTGCCGCAGGGATTAAAGAGGGCGTCGTGGTCTGCGGCGTCGATGAAGTCGGGCGCGGGCCGCTCGCCGGTCCGGTCGTGGCTTGCGCGGTCATCCTGCCGCAGGACCTGAGCAGGTCGTTCCTGCGCCGGGTGAAGGATTCCAAGCAGATCGAGCGCGAAGAGCGCGAAGAGGTCGCCGCGATCCTCCGGGAGAAGGTCGCCTATTGCGTCGGCAAGGCCGATGTCGCGGAGATCGACAGCATCAACATCCTCCGCGCCTCGCACCTTGCGATGCTGCGCGCCTATGAGGGGCTGCCGAGTCGACCCGCCCATGCGCTGGTCGACGGCAACCAGCCGCCCAACCTGCCCTGCCCGATCACCTGCATCATCAGCGGCGATGCGATCTCGCTTTCGATCGCCGCGGCCTCGATCATCGCCAAGGTCGAGCGCGACAAGATCATGCGGGAGCTGGCCGAGACACACCCTCTATATGGGTGGGAGACGAATGTCGGCTACTCGACCAAGGAGCATCTGGCGGCCATCCGCGAGCATGGTCCGACCCCCTTCCATCGCCGCTCGTTTCGACCGATTTATCAGCTTCAGCTTCCAATAGATTGAATCTTTAGCTTTTTCTGTTGACTTCCCGAGTCGCGCGAATCAGGATCGCGCGCATGGGGAAAAGACTGGCCACGCCGGCTCGGGACGGCGCCGCTCTCAAGGATCTCAAACTGGACAGCATCATGGAGGGCGATTGCATCGCCGCCATGAACGCGCTGCCCGCCGGTTCGGTGGACATGATCTTCGCCGACCCGCCCTACAATCTTCAGCTCAACGGCGATCTGCACCGGCCGAACAATTCCAAGGTCGATGCCGTCGATGACGACTGGGACAAGTTCGCCGACTTCGCGAGCTACGACCGCTTCACCCTCGACTGGCTGAAGGCCGCGCGCCGGGTCCTCAAGGACGACGGCACGATCTGGGTGATCGGCTCCTATCACAACATCTTCCGGGTCGGCGCCAAGCTGCAGGACCTCGGCTTCTGGGTGCTCAACGACGTCGTCTGGCGCAAGAGCAACCCGATGCCGAACTTCCGCGGCCGGCGCTTCACCAATGCCCATGAGACGATGATCTGGTGCTCCAAGTCGAAGGACAGCCAGAACACGTTCAACTACGAGGCCATGAAGGCGCTGAACGACGACCTGCAGATGCGCTCCGACTGGCTGATCCCGATCTGCTCGGGATCCGAAAGAATCAAGGACGACGAAGGCCGAAAGGGCCATCCCACGCAGAAGCCGGAGGCCTTGCTCCACCGGGTGATCGTGGCGGCCACCAAGCCAGGGGACGTCGTCCTTGACCCCTTCTTCGGCAGCGGCACGTCGGGCGCGGTCGCCAAGCGCCTCGGCCGCCGCTGGATCGGGATCGAGCGGGACGCCGGCTACATCAAGCTCGCCCGCGCCCGCATCGCCAAGGTTCAGACTGCAGAGGACGACGTGCTGACGATTCAAGCCAAGCGCGAGGAGCCGCGCATTCCCTTCGGCTGGCTGGTCGAACGCGGCCTGCTCCCGGCCGGCGAGGTCTTGAAGAGCTTCAACGGCCGCTGGAGCGCCAAGGTCCGTTCCGACGGCACGCTGATCTCGGCCGAGCATCGCGGCTCGATCCATCAGGTCGGCGCCGCGGTCCAGGGCGCGCCGGCCTGCAACGGCTGGCAGTTCTGGTGTATCCAGAAGGACGGCACCCTGGTGCCGATCGACTATCTCCGCCAGCAGCTCCGCGCGGAATTGCACTGAGGTTCGGACGGATCGGGGGATCAGGGGATGTCGAAGAAGAAGAGCGCAGAAGCGACCATCAAACCCGCCGGGACTCTCCCCGCGCTGCCGGCAAAGCGTGCGCGCCGCCGCTCGGTCCGCGCCTCGCATTCCTGGTGCTGGCGCCGCCCGCCCTCGCGCAAGCGCGTCGAGACCGCCCAGGGCCGTTCCTTGCCGGAACATGTCCTGGCGCCGGCGATCATGCCTGAGCACGCATTTCAGATCTGACGGCACCGCGCCGTCCCGGCGCCGCCCGGAACCGCCCCGCTCTCGACCCGTTATCCCACGGGTGACGATCCCACAGCCGCACGCCGCGGATTCTTGTCCGTCGCCGCAGGGTCCAGTAGCATCCGGCGTTCAACCACGAACGATCGGCGCCGGCGCCGCCCATCCCCGCAACAATGATGAACCGCATGCGGATCTTCACTCAGGGTACCCGCGCATGATCCGGCGTCTCCTGGCGATCGCCCTGCTCGCGCTCTGCGCGCTCGGGCTTGCCCCCGGCGCCTTCGCGCAAGGGACGCCGCCGAAGCTTCCGGGCACCGCCGCCCCTGCCCCGGCGGCGCAGCCCGACACCGCCGCCCAGATCGACAACCTGATCAAGACGCTCGACGATCCGGCGCGGCGCGCCCGGCTGAAGCAGCAGCTCCAGATCCTCCTCCAGGCGCAGCAGGGCGCCAACGGCGCGCAAGCGGAGCACCAGGCCGAGCAGGGCTTCGGCGCGAAGCTGCTGGCGGTCGTCACGCATCATGTGAATGCCGTCAGCAACGCGCTGGTCAATCTGGTCCAGGTGATCGCCGACATGCCGCAGCGCATGCAGCAGGCGGCGATCATGCTCTCCGATCCCACCCTGCGCGCCTATTGGCTCGCGGTGATCGGCGATGCGTTCGGCGTGCTCGGCGCCGCCTTCATCGCCGCCTGGGCGACCCGGCGGCTGCTGGTGCGCCCGCGCCGCGCCTTGCAGGGACGCGTGTCCGGGCGCTGGCTGGTGCGGCTGCTCTATCTGCCGCTGATCTTCATCGTCGAGGCGCTCTCGACCCTGGCTTTCGCGGTCGCGAGCTGGGTGGCGCTGACCGCGTTCCGGCCGAACGACTATGCGACCAGCATCACGCTCGCCATCATCGGCGCGCAGATCGCCACGATGCTGACCGCGGCGAGCACCGCAAGCCTGCTCGCGGTCAGTGCGCCGCGGCTGCGCCTCTTCCCGATGAGCGACGAGACCGCCGCCTATCTGCAGGTCTGGGTGCGCCGGCTCGCCGTGGTCGGCTTCTACGGCTATGCCGTGACCGAGCTCGCGGCGCTGATCGGCATCGAGCCCTCGCTGCATGAGGTGATCTCGCGGGCCTGGGGCCTGGTGCTGGCGGCGATGGGCGTCATCTTCATCCTGCAGAACCGGCAAGCCGTCGCGCGCTGGATCGCCGGCGGCCCGCTGGATGCGCCGGCCGCGGCGCCGGCTTCCGACGAGCCGGTGGCGACGCCGCTGCCCGAGCCCGAGACGCCGGTCCAGACCGGACGCGCGGTCCGCTTCCGGGCGTTCCGCCGGCAGGCCGCCAAGGTCTGGCACATCTTCGCCATCGCCTATGTGGTCGCCAGCTACGCGGTCTGGAGCCTGCAGATCGAAGGCGGCTTCGCCTTCCTGCTGCGCGCCACGGTGCTGACCGCGATCCTGGCGGTCGTGATCCGGCTCGCCGACACCTTCCTGCGCCAGGTCTTCGACCGCAGCTTCGCGCTGCCCGACGAGGTCAAGCGCGTGCTGCCCGGCCTCGAATCGCGGGCCAACCGCTACCTGCCGGTGATGAAGCAGGCGCTGCTGGCGGTGATCTATCTCGCCGCCCTGTTCGCCCTGCTGCAGATCTGGGGCCTCGACATGATCGGCTGGCTCTCCGACGGCGCCGGCCGGCCGGTGATGACCGCGGTCGTGAAGATCGGCCTGGTCCTCCTGCTCTCCGCCATGCTCTCCGAGGTGGTCAACCTCGCGATCGAGCATTGGCTGCGCGACACCGACCAGCACGGCCGGCG